>JALSPD010000093.1 GCA_026986135.1 DHVE2 group archaeon | reverse complement strand
TGAAAAATTTTATGATATAGATTCCAGACCATGGCAATACTTTGCGGTGCTTTTACCTGTCCGAACAGTAGGTGTTCATGGTGATAAAAGAGCATATGGATACACTATTGCTGTTCGCATGGTAGATAGCCTGGACGGAATGACAGCAGCATACTTTAAAGCAAGGCATGAATTACTAGATCGCATTGCCACACGCATAACCAATGAGATAAAAAATGTCAATAGAGTGGTATACGATATAACCAATAAGCCTCCAGGAACTATTGAGTGGGAATAGAGTCAAGGAAATCCATGTATTTATCAAGCTTCTCCACCATTTCTTTAGGTTTTTTTATTTTAAATATGAGGTATATTGGAGTTAATGTTGCACCGTGTGGAGGTTTTATATCAATTGTTTTTTTGTTGTGAACCACACTTATCTTCACTACAGGCTTAAAGGTGGCAATTACATCATAATTTCTGTATTTAAATACCAAACAACCATCTTTTTCATCAGCATCAAACATATTTTTTATTTCTTCTTTTATCTTTATAGGTGTTGTAAGAAGGCGAATAAGGGAGTATGCAAGAAGAGCAAGTATCACAGCTATAAATAGCATCATTACCATTTCCAAGGATAGGTAGTTCATATGAATCAATACCCAAATAATATATATCTCTTTTTCCATGAGGTTTTCTGCCCACCAGCCATGGTCCCTCTGAGAAATGATGAGGGATCCACCAGGTGGGCAAAACACCACGGTTATAACACAATGGAAAGCGTTAATAAATATATCCACATGCACATATTATGAAAAAAATAACTATTTTTGCCAAATCTGGAGATTCAAATAATATTGAAGTAGCATTAAAAGATCTTGTTTATTATCGGGAAATTGTAGAAAATGCGGTTAAATACGTCATATATGTACCTGATTCCATCGTCAATGATATCGTAGAAAAACTCAGAAACTCCATTGATTTGCGATATAAGGAGAGTTCAATAGCCGTTGAGTCACAGGATTTTGTGATATCATCATATTTAAAAAGAATTGATAAAAAGAACAATACTGAAAGACCACCCGTAGAAAAGCTGATATCATCTGTTAAAAAATATTCCCGGTTTGATGTACTTTATGTCATACTTACAGGAATTGCCGGTCTAATTGCAATGACCGGATTATTTTTAAACAACGTTGCTGTGGTAATCGGTGCAATGTTGCTTTCTCCGCTTCTAGGACCAATATATAGTTTTGCTATCAATATCGCTGTTGGAAAGGCAAAAGATGGCTTTAGAAGTATAACCAATCTTATTATTTCCCTCACGTTAGTCATTCTTCTTTCTTATGTGCTTACCATTATTCTCTCATTTTTTACAAATGTGCATCTAACCAAAGAAATGTTAGTGAGATTTGACACAAATCCCATCTACCTCCTTATGGCATCCCTGCTGGGTTTTGCATCAGTTCTGGCACTTTATAAAGGGATCTCAGAAAGTATAGCGGGAATAGCTATTGCAGCGGCTCTTCTTCCACCTGCTGTGGTGACAGGCATTGCCATATATCTAACACCTGAAAGTTCCATTTATCCCCTTATGATGACAATTGAAAATCTTTTAGGTCTAATGATGGGTGCTCTTATAGCAGTACCTATACTGGGCATTGGTCCAAGATATTACTATGAACTGGAGAAAGCCAAAAAATATACACTGAGGGTTGCATTAGTACTCATAACATTATTCATTGCAATTCTTATAATAGCTTACTTTCTGCACTAGTATGGCACTAAAAATTCTACAATGATAATGGTTAAGACTTAAATATTAAATACAATTTAAAAAATATAACAATATGAGATTGCTGATTTAGCTCAAAAGCCAGTCAATGATTTTCTCCAACAGAGATGCACCTGTATCTGCGTTGTACTTCTCCACCGCTTCAAACGAGAACGCTGTAAATACGACCTTATAATTACCATGCTCGTAACTGCTCGCTGTGTACGCACCATTGTAATCCGTGAATATCCCTACCGCTCCCGAACTCAGCGTTATCTCATCTGCATAATTGTGATACGGATAATCAAACTTCACCGTACCCAGCGTGCCACTTATGCTGTTTCCACTCACTCCGTATACCTTCGTGTACCCTACATCATTCTTCACAGATTCTACACCCAAATAATCATTCACAAATTCATTGTTTATCTTTCCATCGTACCCTCCGCTAAGCTCCCATAGCAGATCCTGCGAACTCAGATATAACCTCCCTCCATTGTTTAGATATCTCTCCAGATTCTCCTGATCTTCGCCTGTCAATGTGTTCTTGTACGCGTATCCGGTGCTCCATATAACCACCGCATAACCCTTCATATCATCGTAGGTGGGCGAGTATCCTTTCTCGTAAACGTTCCAAACTTCGTAATCTACTCCAATATCATTTAGCGCCTTTATTATATAATCACTCGTGGAGCTGCCATCATCGTCATCCACAAACAATATCTTTTTGCTGGTACCCGAGGATCCCTGCGGCGTCGCACTAACCTCATTGCTCTTATCACTCTCGCCGTAGGAATTCACGGCGGTCACGTAGTAGTAATATGTCACTCCATTGCTAACTCCAGTATCCGTATAACTGTACGTTGAGCCTGATACCGACGCTAGGAACGTCTCTCCACCTGATGTCGTGCCCCT
>JALSPD010000092.1 GCA_026986135.1 DHVE2 group archaeon | reverse complement strand
ACGAGTTTTTCGGCAACGATATCAATCTCATCACCCTTTGCACCGGCCATTACGGCTATGTTCCTGGCATGCAAGCTCATGTGCCCGCGCTGAATTCCCTCTGTTGCAAGGGCTCTGAGAGCTGCAAAGTTCTGAGCAAGACCCACGGCAGCAAGAACTTCAGAGAATTCCCTTGCGGATTTTACCCCTAGTATTTTCCTTGCAATTTTTGCCTTGGGATGTGTGCTTGTCGCACCCCCTATTATTCCCACAGCTATTGGTATTTCAATGCTCCCCACGAGATTACCCTCCGAGTCTATCTCGTAGTGGCTCATGCTTGTATATTCACCGTTTATAGCTGCGTAAGCGTGCGCTCCCGCCTCCACAGCACGCCAGTCATTGCTTGTAGCGATCAGAACTGCGTCAATGCCGTTCATTATCCCCTTATTGTGGGTTGCCGCTCTGAAAGGATCAACGCGTGCAAACTCGTATGCGTATAGAATTCCCCTAACAGTCTCCTCTCCAATGACATCTTTTTTCCAAACTGCACGCGCTCTTGCGAGGCGATATATTGCTAGATTGCTCAGGATCCTTAAATACACTTTGCCCCCGGTGATATCCTCAATATATGGTGCCAGTGCCTCAGCCATGGTGTTCACGGCATTCGCACCCATGGCATCGCGAACATCAACGTGGAGATGGACAACCAGCATGGGGCCCATTTTTGAATCAAGTACCCTTGCAGTTATGTCCCTGCACCCCCCACCAACTTTTACCAGAACAGGGTCCTGCTCGTTTGCTATGCGCATAAGCTCCTCTTTTTGCTCCAGAACCTGCATTTTTGCAAAGTGTGGGTTATCAAGACCCACAACCTGTATCTGTGATATCATAATTGGCTCGGTGGAAGAGGTGAAAAATCCACCACCGGGCCTTGCAAGCTTGGCCGCATGGCTTGCAGCTGCCACCACGCTGGGCTCCTCTATGGCCATTGGAATCAGATAATCCCTACCATTGATAAGAAAATTGGTGGCTATTCCCAGTGGTAATTCAGTCATACCAATAACATTCTCAATCATCCTATCTGCAAGGTCAAGGGGTAGATGCCCGTTGATTAGAAACTCCATTTCCTCATCTGTTAAGCCTGAGAAATCTCTCACTATTTCGGCTCTCTCTTTCACGGTTTTTTTGTAGAATCCGGGTATTCGTGATGATTTCATAAGTGGTTATTCTAGATATGTAATTAAAACTTTTCATCGGATTTCAGTTTGAGAGGATTTTACGATTAATTTTGTGTTTACCTCTATGCAGATCTGTTTTTCTTATTGGAAGGGTATACGCTCTTCTTCTGGATTTATAAGGTATTAAATAAAAGGTGGATGATAGATAAAGTATGGAATCAGGAGAAGTTGTGGAGATGAAGAGAGAAATAGAAGAAATACTGAGAGAAGTAAAAGAGGGGGGCTATGTAACCAGGGATAAATTTCTGAAGGAACTATCGGAGGGATAAGAACCATGTTTGAAGTGATAGTATGCAACAGGACAAGGAAAGGGGGCAAAAACCTTAAAATATAATTAGGTGATAAATGAAGTATGGAAGCAAAGAGTGTGGAGATAGGAATGGATGAGTTGATGGGTATAATGGAGAAATTACAGAATATAAGGAATGAAATGGACTCCATAATGGAAGAACTTGAGATACTGATGGATAAAGAATTAATGGACTCTATGCGGAGAGGTAAAGAAGACATTAAGAATGGGAATATTTACACACTTGAAGAATTCAAGAAAAGGGTGAAGGAATGAGTGTTTACTTCACATCGGAATTTATTAAAAATTTCAAAAAACTGAAAGGTAAAATAAGAGAGGAGATAGAGAATGCAATAGATGACATCGCAGAAAATCCTGAGATAGGCAAACCGCTAAGATACTCCCTAAAAGGGCTGAAAAGTCATAGAGTTGAAAATATGCGTATAATTTATACGATAGAGGTGATGATATTTATTTCATTACAGTGGGTCCAAGAAAGAATATCTATGAGGAATTAAAGAGAAAATACAGATAAGATTAGGTGCGAGGGGAGATAATTAATGTATGACCAATTATCACATCATCTTGAATATATTTCTGAAGTGGACGGTGACGGCATCCCAGACGGAAAGGAGATAAAGGGATATAGCGTTAAGATAGTCACTGCCTGGGATTCAAATGGAGAGCCGAACAGCACGCTGAAGAAGATTTCACCGGACGAAATGGATTCGCTAATCCCGTATGCGAACACCATGGGGGCATATCTGGACACTGAGAGCGATGGCATACCTGATATGGTTGAGACATGGTTCTCCAATTCATCCATAGTTACGAGTTACAAATACAAGGAGAGGTTCATAGAGAAATTCGGTTCCGTGCTATTTAACAGGTATTCGTGGGTAATAGGATACTACAGGACGATTGAGGCAAAGCAGAATAAGAGTGCAGCGGACTCGTGGCTCAAATCGCAGTTCAATCCTCTAATCAGAGATCACACGCCGCCCGTGATTGTGAAGTTCACGCTCAGGTGGGATGTAGAATGGAGCTGGAGCCTTGATCCAGTGAAGGTATATGCGAAGGTGCATCTTATCGTCAGAGATGTTGGCGGAATAAGTTATGTAAGCATATACGATGAGAACACTGGTGAGCTGGTGGATAAAGAGGATGCAGGCACGAGCGTGGAGATAGAGCA
>JALSPD010000091.1 GCA_026986135.1 DHVE2 group archaeon | reverse complement strand
GAACAAGGATGATTATGAAGCATGGTACAGAAGAGGTTTGTGTCTTAAAAAACTTGGAAAATGGGGTGGTGCACTGCAATCATTTCAGACGGCTGTACGCAAGAATCCAAAATACAGGGAAGCATATGAAGGGATGCTTGATATTCTTATTGAAAGGGAGATGTACACCCGTGCAATAGAAGTATTAAAAAGGATGAAAGAGGAGGGCTTTGAAGTAGAGGAGAGAATAAGGGAACTGGAGGGGAGATGATGGGAAAGATCCTTCAGAAGATTAAGACAATGCCTCTGGACGAGTTCTATCACCTATGCAATCGTCTTGTTAAAGAGATGGGTTTCAGCATAAGAAATGGGGTATACAGAGAGGATACGGTGGTATTTGACGCATATCTCCCGGTGCCAGGGGGAGAAATAAGGTACATCATAATTTTTTTGAGGAAAGATAGATTTACAGGGTTTGATCTGGAAGAGCTGGTTGATTTTGAAACCCTTCAAATAAGATGGATGATAGCCACAACGGGAGAGATAGATAATAGTGCAAAGGAAAAGATACCAAATAATATGGAGATAACACTCCTTGACGGATCCGATCTTGAAAGGCTCATTCAGGAATTCGGAATAATAAAAGATGAAAATCATCCTGGAAGTTTTCTTCCAAGTGCTGGTAAACTTGACGAAGCTCTAAACTGGGCGAGGGATTTTCTTAAGGCTGGAAACTACGAGAAAGCGCTTGAATATGTGAACAATGCACTCAGAATAAAAGTTACACCGCATGGATTGAAACTAAAGGCAAGAATTCTAAACGAGATGGGAAAATACGATGAGGCAGTTCTATTGATGCAGAGAGTTCTGGAGGAGAACGTAAGGGATGATGAAGCATGGTTCATTTTTGCTACCATCCTTGAAAACATGGGCCGTTATCAGGATGCTGAAGAGGCATACGGGCAATGCGTTAGGTTTAACCCCAGGAATTTAGGATGCTGGCTAAATCGTGGAAATATACTATTTGAGATGGAGAAATACGATGAATCACTTCTATGCTACGAAAACGCGTTGAAAATAAGGCAGGATCTACCTCAAGTGTGGAATAATAGAGGCGTTGTACTTAAGCATCTTGGTAAATACGATGATGCCATGAGAAGCTACAATGCAGCGTTAAAGTACGATCCTGATTTTGCCCAGGCGTACCTTAATAAGGCATTGTTATTCTTTGAAATGAGAAGGTATGAAGAGGCTGAGAATGCCGTATATGAGTATCTGAAAAGGGAAGAAAGTGAGGAGGGCTATTTGCTCCTGGCCAACATATATCTAAAAAGACAGTTGCTAGGGAAGGCCGAAGAGATGGCAAAGAAGGCTCTTGAACTTAATCCAGGCAGTATAGAAGCAAAAAAGATACTCAGAAAGGTGCGTGGGGGTAAGGTAAAGGACATTGAAGATGAGATTAAGAGGGAAATAAGCGACATACTGAACATGCTTCCGGATGAGGAGATGGATACAGCAAAATCCATTCTAAGGGAGGCTCGTGAACTTGCCGGGCGGGGAGACTTTGAAGGAGCACGCTCCAAACTTGAAGAGGCTCGCGAATACTTAAAAAGATATGTGAATGAAGAGATGATGCGAAAAGCAATAATTGAAGACATCCTTGAGATTTCAGATGGTAATGTCCCGGATAATCTTGAAGACATGGATATTAATGAGTTAAGATCATTGCGCGAAAGAATCATAATGAATATCAAGAGGAGAGGTGAGGAGGAGAAAACCAAAGAGCACCTTCTTAAAGCGATTGATCGTATAAAGGAGGACATGGAAAGAAGCGACATACTCACACCAGCTTTAGAACTCAAAATTGAAGAAGCAAAGAGTAAGATTATTTCTGGTGAATTCTCAGAAGCCGTTGAAGTACTGCTGGAAATAAGTGCCAGCGTAGAACGCGAGAAAATTGATGAGATGCGCAAACTTCTTATTGAAGATACGCAGGAACTCCTCAGAGATGCAGGCATGGAAATACCCGATCTGGAAAATATGGATCTTGCGGAAATAAAAGCACTTAGATCAAAGGCCATTGAACGACTAAAAGGATCCGATAATGATAGTGGTCTTAAAGGGATGGTTGCGGCGCTTACAGGAGGTGCGATGGGGATAAAAGAAGAAATAAAAAATGATATAGTTGAACTCTCAAAAGTCGCAAATGTGGAGATACCCGACGATTTTGATGAGATGAGCCTTGCAGAGCTTAAGGATCTGAGAAGTAAGATCATTGAAAAAATAAAAAATACAACCAAAACCAGGAAAGAGATAGAGAAATATCCACGGGGATTTGGACAGATACTTCTTGAACTTGGAAGGTACGAAGATCTCATGGATATGGATATTGAGGAGGACGAGTTCATCGCAAATGCAAGAGGGATATACCTATTTGAATCAGGAAGATACGAGGAGGCCATAGATCAGTTTAAAAGAGCCTTGGCTATAAATCCAGAATTTGTGGAGGCTGAGTTCAATCTTGGATATGCCCTAATTAAAATCGGAAAAGAGGAAGAGGGTTTGCTTCACATAAAGAAGGCTGGATTTGAGGAACTTCTGAAAAGAAAAATCTAAATCCTTTATTTCAATATCAGCCCGATGGTATTCACTTTAAAAAACCGTATAATACTTTTCGTGCTTATGGTAATATCCCTCATACTTATGGGAAGCCTTGGATTTTTAACAATCAAAATATACATTGAACATGAGCCTGCCACATTGACAGATGCGGTGTATTTCAGTGTTGCCACAATATCAACCCTGGGCTATTTTCCCCAGAGTTCTGCATTACACAGTGATGTGGGAAAATGGTTTCATATAATTTACCTTGCAATGGGTCTCGCGATAATATTTGGGGGTATTCAAACAATCATTGGACCATGGTTTGAGATGAAAATTCAGAGAGCTGAAAGGGGATGGCGCGCTCCACTTCCAAAGGATGCACATGTAATAATATGCGGATACAATGAGCTAACAGAATATCTTACAAAAAAATTAAAGATGGTCGGGGTACCGTACATAATAATAGATAAAAATCCCCCTGAGAACCTGCCTCACATAGAAGGAAACTGTTCAGAAATAAAAAGCCTTAAGGCTGCCAATATTGACAGGGCAACAGCCCTGGTCACTCTTCTTGATGAGAAAAACAATGCCCTTGTTGCACTAACCGCCAGAAGTATGAACGATGAGATCAACATAATAGCCGTTTCCACAAGTGAAAGTGGGGAGGAGATTATTAAAAAATCAGGTGCCAATGTTGTAATATCCAAAAATATGCTTCTGGGAAAGATGATCCAGTACTGGGCAACTGGAGATTACAAATACGAAATTTTTGCCTCTGTGGAACGTCTTCCTGTGAAAGAATATAGGGTGAAGGGCAGTATGGCTGGAAAGAAAATCTCAGAGGTTAAGTTCAGGGAGAAGTACGGAACAATACTTGCAATACACCGCTCAGGAAAGATAATCGCAAATCCATCGCCGGATTTAACCTTAAAATCTGGAGACACCATAATATACTCACCCAGGGAGAGTGATGCACAATGATAGTCTGCGGTTATAATGAAATAACAAAGAATCTCAACGCTAAATTCATAGACACAAGCTTTGAAGATTCACGGGAAAATTACATATGGGGCAACCCAGAAGATCCTGAGATACTGAAAAAGGCAGGGATTGAAAAGGAGGACATAATAATAATCGCCACAGGAGACGATACAAAGAACATATACATCACTCTTCTGGCGAGGAATTTAAATCCCCTTATAAACATAGGTGTGGTGTTGAAAAAACAGGAGAATGTGGAGAAGGCCTACAAAGCAGGAGCCAACAATGTGCTTCTTGAGAGCGAAATCATAGGAAGAGAGATACTCAATGCCCTCCTGAATCCGAAGGCGGCAGAGCTGATAAACATGGTGATGTTCTCAGAGTCTCTCAATTTATACGCCATCCAGCTACCTGCAAGATACATTGGAAGAAGACTCAGAGACACCGATATAAGAAAGAGAATTGGAATGGTTATCGCGATAAAAAGGGGAGATAAGATAATCAAGAATCCATCACCCAGTACCATCCTCCATAAGGGGGATGTACTCATCTTCTTCAAAAACTGAATTATACGGTGGTTTTCACAAATTTAAAATATTAAAAGTACATTTGTGATAACAGGTGTTTGCAGATGGACAGGGATGATGTTGATATAATGCGTTACGATTATGAAAGGGATGATCTTCTCAGGCAGATACGTGCTCTGGAAGAGGAAAAAAGATACCTTGAATCTGAGTTAAGAAGATTGCAGAATGAAATTAACCGCCTCCGCAAGGAGATAAACAAAATGAAATCACCGCCTCTGCTGATGGGTGTGATTGAAGATATTATTGATAAGAACAGGATACTCGTAAGGAGCAGCGCAGGTCCATCATTTATTGTTACCGCATCCACATTTGTCTCCCCTCAAGAACTTAAACCCGGTAGGAGGGTTGCTTTGAACAAACAGACTTTTGCAATAGTACATACTCTCCCAGAAACCTACGATCCTGACATAAGCGCTGCAGAGGTAATTGAAAAGCCAGAAGTGACATACGATGACATAGGGGGTCTTGAAAAGCAAATAAGAGAGATTAGAGAGACCGTGGAACTCCCACTACTTAGACCGGAGCTTTATAAGAAGGTCGGAATTGATCCCCCTAAGGGTGTGTTGCTTGCAGGGCCACCAGGCACAGGCAAAACACTACTTGCAAAGGCAGTGGCCCATCACACCAACGCCACGTTCATACGTACTGTTGGAAGTGAGCTCGTGAGAAAATACATTGGAGAAGGGGCAAAGCTTGTGAGAGATCTCTTCGCACTGGCAAAAAAGAAGGCGCCAAGCATTGTGTTCATAGACGAACTTGATGCCATTGGAGCAAGGCGTCTTGATATGGCCACATCTGGAGATAGGGAGGTTCAGAGAACTTTGATGCAATTGCTTGCAGAACTTGACGGCTTTGAACCTCTGGACAATGTGAAAATTATAGCAGCCACCAATCGGCCAGATATTCTGGACCCCGCTCTTCTTCGCCCAGGAAGGTTTGACAGAATTATACTTGTGCCGTATCCGGACCTACAGGCCAGGGTAGAAATATTAAAGATCCATACGCGCAGGATGAATTTGAAGGATGTGGATCTTGAACTTATAGCCAAGAAAACAGATGGATTCAGTGGCGCTGACTTGAAGGTCATATGTATGGAGGCGGGAATGTTCGCAATCAGAGATGGAAGAGACTACGTGATCCAGGATGATTTTGACATGGCGATTAAGAAGTTCCTGCATTCAGATGAAATTAGAAAAGAATCGCCAGGAGAGAATATGTTTGCATAATCAGGTGTGAAGATGGCAACAGAATCAAGGAAGGTGGACGGGGTAGATACAAATTCAGGGTCCGAAGGAGGGAAACTAAGAAAGGTAGGCATGATATTTGGGGATGTTGGCACCACCGAGTTCACCTGCACAGTAATAGAGGGAAAACTTGAGCAGGGGGACTATGTGCAGGTACTTCATGAGAAATTCGGATGGGTTCTTGGAAGGGTTGACGAGATAAAGAGAAAAACCAATTTGACCGTGGATAAAGCCAAGGAACTTGCAAGTGGAGAAGATGTGGAGATTGAAGAAACAGTACTTGCGAAAATAGTTGTCATCGGGTATCGCGATGAGAAAGGTCTTTTGCAATATCCACGGACACCATTCAATGTGGGCAGTATAGTGTATCTTGCGGAGGACAGTTTTATAAAAAAGGTCATTGGAATAGAGGACATAAAAGAAAAGGGTGCGTACATAGGTCGTCTCTTTAAACATAAAAACATACCCATTTATCTTGACATAAACACCATGGTCCAAAAGCATGTAAGCGTTCTGGCAAAAACCGGTGCGGGTAAAAGCTATCTGACAGGGGTACTGCTTGAAGAGTTGTTAAAAAAGGATGTGACGGCAATAGTTATTGATCCCCATGGGGAATACCCATCACTGCAAAAACCTGCAAAAAAGACAAAGTTACATGATGAATTTAGAGTACGTCCCCGCGGCTACGCTTCAAAGATAAAGATTTTCAGCCCTGATCCTGAGTTGAATGGTGGAAAACCACTAAAATTCACTCTGGCATCCATGACTCCAAGAGAGCTTCTCAATCTTATGAACCTTGATGCACGGCAATACCTTGTTCCGCTTAGAAAGGCGATAGATCTCCTTAAGACATCCAGGCAGTTTTTCACCGTTAAAGATATAATGCGCATACTTGAAAACGAAGATTCTCCATCTCTTTCACCATTAATAGCACAGCTTGAATATCTTGACGAGATGGGGATATTTGCCAGAAAGGGAACAAGAATTGATGAGATTATCACCAAGGGAAAAATAACAATAATAAACCTTAGAGGTGTGCCGCCTGACATACAGGAACTGGTGGTCCAGAGATTATCCACTGCTCTATTTGAACTCAGAAAGCGAAATAAGATACCACCCATGATGCTTGTGGTTGAGGAAGCACATAACTATGTTCCTCAGCAGGGGATGGCCGCATCAAGCAAAATACTTAGAACGATTGCAAGCGAGGGAAGAAAGTTCGGACTCGGATTGTGCATAATTTCCCAGAGACCTGCAAAGGTGGATAAGAATGTGCTCTCCCAGTGCAATACCCAGATAATACTCAGAGTAACCAACCCGAACGATCTGAGAGCCATTGGAAACTCTGTGGAGAATCTAACAAAAGGATCACTTGAAGAGATCCAGAGACTGCCAATAGGAGTGGCACTTGTTACCGGGGGAAACATATCCATGCCTTTATTTGTTGAAATACGCCCGAGGGAGACCCAGCATGGCGGCGAGAGTGTAAATGTGGTCTAGCAAATGAGGGTGAGATTTTTATCCCTTCGGGCCATGAGCATCTATGCCTCAGCTAACTGAAATTTCCAGAGAGATGCTGGATCATTACTTTATGGTGACAGATACCGCTTTAAAGAAGGTGAAAATAGCCAGTCCAGAGCACTCACATCTCAGAAAAATCGCAGAGGATTTTTTAGAAATGGCTCGTGCCTACAGAAAGGATGCCGAATATTTCAGGGATAAAGGCGATTATCCCAGGGCTTTAGGAGCAATATATTACGCACATGCCTGGCTGGATGCTGGAGCAAGGATAGGTCTCTTTGATGTGGGCGGAGACCACAATCTATTTACCCTGGCCTACTGAGAAGGTATAATGCAGTGAATAATAAATATCACACATACCTATTGCAAATTTGCAGCTGCAAGATAAAGATCCTCTCTCTTCCTGTATATAACCCCTTCGTTCAGAAGATTGTTGAATATGCGCTCAATGTTATCAAAGCCTCGCTCCTCCATTTTCTCCGCAAAATAACGATAGGTCCATCCCTGGGGGCGTAACATGTTCAGCTCCCACAAAACCCTGTTTATAAGCCACACTCTTCTCTTTTTCAGATTCAGGGAGGATAGCTCCCTTCTTATCTTCGTTCCAAAGATATCACCAATTCTTGAAAACAAATCAATGTAAAGTGCCGTTGCCCTATTAAAGGCGTCATCTAGACCCAGCCTCTCAAAGGCATTAACCACCCTGGCAGCATGTTCTCCCATACCATTCACATCACCCATGTCCATAAGAATACCCAGCCTCATAGCCTCCACAATGTCAGGATACTCACGTTCTATACGTGAGATTAACTTCATTTTAAATTTATCAAGGTACCCCTCATCAATTTGAGGTTTCTGAAGATGCCTGTGAAATACATAAAGTCCGATATCAAGACTGTATTCTTGAAGATAATCAAGATCCCCTATTCTTACTTCTTCCAGCGTGGGTATATATGGAATATCAGAGTACATAAGCATTGTGGTAGCTCTAGCACTGCTCTCCGAAACCACGCTTTTCTCCCAGACACTTCCGCGTCTAGATTGATAGAATCTTCTTGCCTGATCTTTCTCCATACGATCATACCGTATGGTAAATCTAGGCGATACAACCACATCAAATTCTGAGTCGTAAATCAATTTTACTTTGAAACTGTCCTTCCTTAGAAGATTATGAAACCTGGATATCACCTCTCTGAATACTGGAAATGAGTGGGCATAATGCTTTGAATTCACTCCAAAAACGGTAATTGCACTACCTCCTATTCTGTTGAGATACATTGATGATGAAAGAAAATAAGGTGTGAACGCCTCCCTTGCAAGTTCAAAGAATGTGTAATCAAGTATATCTTCTATATGTGCTGCTCCTATACCTGGCTTCTCCATCTGAAGATAATCCTCAACCCTGCGATTTTCATACTCCTCTGCAACAACAAATCTTCCCTGCCCTTCAGAATAAAGGCTAAAATCATGAATCCTTCCCCTTACGAAGACCACGGGTCCACGAGGATGCATCCATTCTGGAAACAATATTGGCAATACAGGAACCCCCGATTCTGGAAGTGGGGTTATTCCTCTAACAGTGAAATTCCCGTAAGACAATGAAAGACTTCTCCAAAGTAATCTTCTGAACATCCTCTCCTGCGGGATCCTCACTAAAAAACCATATGCTTCAAAATAGCCTCCAAGTTTAAGGGTAGATCTAACAAAATTTTGAAGATATGCATCGGATATCCTTCTTGGCAGGTAATGGGGAATCATCTGTACACGCTGTACTTATAAAGCAGATCAATTATCCTTTTCGCCTTCTCATCATCAATAATACCCTCCTCCTTCTTTCTGAGAACAAATTCCTTGGCCTCTTTGATTCCCATGTTGGCCGCTTTCGCATATATGGTACCCTTCAGAGATCCCTGAACACCCTCTGGAAGATCCTTCAGGATCTGTCCGAGCATGTAGCGAAACTCATCATCTTTTCTCATATTAAGCTTTCTGCGTTTCACATTTACCTCATGGGAGTGATGATAATATAGATTGCGGTTTAAAATTCCTCAAGATCGCTCTGGTGCCTTATTCTTTCTCCAGGGATACTGACAGGATACTCTCCTGTGAGACATCCAAGGCATAGATCCTCATGAGGAATTCCAATAGCCTCAACAAGACCATCAATACTTATGTAACCAAGGGAATCAGCACCTATCTGTCTTGCAATCTCTTCCACACTCCTCCCTGTAGCAATAAACTGATCACGGGTTTTCATATCTATCCCAAGATAACAAGGTGCAACTATTGGTGGAGAGCCTATCCTAACATGAACCTCCCTTGCGCCTGCATCTCTGAGCATCTTTACTATTTTCCTCATGGTGTTTCCCCTAACAATTGAATCGTCCACGAGAACTATTCTGTGCCCATCCACTACAGAACGCACAGGATTAAGCTTCATGGTTATCTCCTTTACCCTGCTCTCCTGGGACGGTAAAATAAATGTTCGCTCCACATAACGATTCTTCATAAGACCCTCTGCATAAGGTATGCCACTTTCCTCTGAGTAGCCAATTGCATGAGCCCTTCCAGAATCAGGCACTGGAATTACAAAATCGGCTATTGCCGGCTGTTCCCTTGCAAGAATTCTTCCAATCTTGCGGCGAACATCGTAAACACATCGGCCATCAATTACACTATCAGCTCTGGCAAAGTAAACATACTCAAACATGCAGTGGGCACGGTGCTTCCGTTTAAAAATGTGATGGGTAACAAATCCCTCTGGAGTTATTTCCACAATCTCTCCAGGTCTTACATCCCTTAGAAATTCACCACCTATGGAATCAAACGCCACACTCTCTGACGCAACACCAAATCCTGAATCTATCTTACCCAGAGATAACGGGCGTATCCCAAATGGATCGCGAATAGCAAAAAGCCTGTTATCCACAAGCACTGCAAGAGAGAATGAGCCGCGCAATCGTCTTACAACCTCCTTTAAGCCAGGGATTATACCCTTCCTCGTTATTTCGTAAGATATCAGCCTGGCTATCACCTCGCTGTCAGATCTCGTTGTGAATCCAGATCCTATTGATCCCAGAAACATGCGAAGTTCATCCACATTTACAATCTCGCCATTATGAGCAACTGCAATCTCATGCTCTGGGGTGTATAGATAGATTGGTTGAGCATTCTCCTCTATAGATTCTCCGAATGTTGAATACCTAACATGTCCAATACCCACCTTGCCCTTGAGATAACTCAGGTTGATCTCATTAAAAACCTCATGCACAAGCCCCATACCCTTGACAACATGCATCCTTCCATTATGGGTGGCTATTCCAGCACTCTCCTGACCACGATGCTGTAGAGCCCGAAGGGAAAAGTAAATAATTTTTGAAACTTCTCTGGTGGAACTGAAACCTGCTACCCCGCAGTACTCATTTCTTTTTCTTGGCCCATGCATAGGACCGCATCCTGGGAGCGGGATAGCCACAGTGCGCGCATCTCTTGGTATGAATGTTATAAGAGCGATGGCCACATCTCCTGCAAACTATGTGGGTATGTTTCTTATTGCGCTTACCCATTGAAGCAGTACCCTTAGTCATTTTTCATCACCTCACGGAGGGGATATGTATATTACAGTATCTCCTCTAACAATCACAACATTGTATACCCCTTTGGATTCACCATTTATTATCTCTTCTGCGTTCTTCAGCACAAGGTTCATATGCTGATCGTATCCATCCAGAACTCCCCTATACTCCTTTCCACCCTTCATAGCCACGAGCACCGGCTTATTGAGGCTCTTGTGAAGCACATGCAGGGGCTTAACCATCTCTACCATTTTAACTCACTGCACTGAAATTCGCATCCTCTATTTAAATTTTGGGTTTGAGCGATATTCAACGATCTCTCCATCCACTATGCGGTAAGCGAGACGAAGACCGCGTACCTCCGTTATATAGGCAACATTTTTGCCCCGAGAAATATACCAGTTCTTACCTTTCCTTGCATAGGGATACTTCAGAAATATCTCCCGAGGGACATCTTTCCTGGATATC
>JALSPD010000090.1 GCA_026986135.1 DHVE2 group archaeon | reverse complement strand
ATCCAAATAGCACAGTTGTCTCCGAAAACGAGACTGTTCCCGATGTGGATGGAGATGGAATTCCCGATTACCCCTATGGAGAGGATATGTGGCTTAACACCACAATACCCTCAAATTTCCCTGCGCCATATGGAGGAAAAGAGGTGCATAGGTACATCGGCCCAATCCCGTTCAGGAAAATTGATGGCAATGACACCTTCTATGTGTTCATTGACGACAATGGCACATACCACGCGCCATTCCTTCCATTTGGAACATCACACATGGTGGTTATCACGGGTAGAGGTGGTAACGGATCCGCATGGCTCAAAGAGTACAGGGGAAATAAATGGATAAAAATAAGGAAGGTAAAAATTGCATTCAACAGAAACCAGTTAGAAGGAGATTCCGTTATACATGGTGGAATCTTCGTTCTTAGCACAGACTGGATGGAAAACAGAGATCTCGTTAATAGCCCCGCTTACGGCACATTTACTGTTCTAAAGGTGGATTCAATACCTAAACTGATCACCAGAGCCGGGGATGCAACCTACGTTAACATGACCCTATACTGGAACGGGAGTATGGAATTCGGAAACTTAACACTGATCAACTGCACTGTGAGGGTTAATGGAACATTAGAACTCACCGTCTACGGAAATTTTTACATGGACAAAAAAACCATCATTACGGCAAATGGTACAGGATATGAAGGCGGAAAGGGTGGAAGCGCCAAGGGAAATCCAGATGGTAAAGATGGCTCTGGCATCGGCGGTGGAAAGGGAGGTATGGCTACAGGGGGTGGCGGAGGGGGCGGTGGGTACGGAGGATACGGTGGAGATGGAGGAACATCCAAAGGAGGAGAAGGAGGCAAACCTTACGGTACACCATCTGAAGAGGACATTGAAATGGGATCAGGTGGTGGTGGCGGCGCTGTGGGCAAGCTGGGAAGCAGATACTACGACGGCGGAAACGGAGCATCTGGAGGCGGATGCATAAAGGTATACGGGAGAAAAATCATAATAGAAGGCGGGATATATGCAAATGGGGAGAATGCGGTATTATCCCTCGGAGGAGGAGGTGGAGGGGGATCTGGAGGAGGTATATTGATATACGGGAAAAGGATATTCGTTAATGGAACTCTGAGCGCAAGTGGCGGTAATGGCGGTTCATCTATTCTTGGCGGCGGAGGCGGTGGAGGGGCTGGTGGAAGAATAAAAATATTTTACACCGAGAAACTGGAAATAAACGGAAACATAAATGTATCCGCGGGAAAAGGAGGGAAAAATATTGTTAACAGTGCAAACAATGGCAAACCAGGTGATAAGGGAACGGAGTATTATACTAAAATCCCAGAAATTACCCCTCACCTGGGGATTTTCATCACTATGCTCATAATGATCATTGCAGCATTATCGGATGTCAGGGGGTATAAGCGGAGCATCAGAAATGGTGACAGATGAGGAAAAATGAAAAAGTGGAAAAATATATAACATATTTTGCTATGTGCCACCTATGTTTGAGATTCAGATAAAGAAAATTTCTCCAATGTTGCATGAGAATGATCTTGATCGGGTGCTTGTACATTTTCTTTCATCAATAGGCTACATAAAATATGGCGATGAGAAAGATTTCGGCAACGCTCTGAACTCTGTGGGTTATAAACTATTCAAAGAGTGCTTTCTTATGCATCCAGAAAAGATGTGGAGCGTTGAGGAATTGCTTGCCTATCTGAATACATCAAGACCTACACTCTACAGATACCTAAATAAACTGAAATCATACGATCTTCTTGAAGAGGAGCACAGGGGAATATCAAAAAGATACCGTCTCAGATACGGTGATCTCACAAAAGCATGGAGCTTTGTTGAGGCAAATGTCAAGATCGCCATGGATAATTACAGACGCGCAGTTGAACATATTGCAAGGCTTTCAAAGGAGGTGTGAATATGGAGGGTCTTACTCCAGGATCAAAATGCATAATATACCTGGCAACATCACACGAGGAGATTGCAAAAACTCATGGTACCTTCCAGGGATTTGTGCCCGTAGGGGAGGAAAGCTCACTCTGCATTGTGCTTGATGAAACACACGGAGAGCTTGCAGGAAAGACAAGGCTTATACCCACAAATATGATAGCAGCAATTGATATAATAGAAGCTGCGGAGATAGAGGAGAACGAGGAGCACTACGAAGATACTCACTACTACGGATAAAGTGATACCACCGCAATATCCTCATATATGGGACCCTTCTCTGTGAGGGTGCTTTTTTTAAGTTTTATTTCGGTAACCTGGAAAATACCAAAATTCATGTATGTGAACCTATCTCTATTCTCAATAGATATGCGGCTCTTGACCCTTGCGATGGTTAAATGAGGTATGTATTTTTTCTCTTTCTCAAAACCCATCCTGGAAAGATGAGTATCAAGGCATTTCATCAATGATACTAAGGGATCTGGATCTTCAATGCCGATCCACAATACACGAACATAGTTTTCATTGGGGAAAAATCCAATTCCCTTCAACCTTACCGAAAAGGATTCCCTGCGGCATGACTCCATGGCCTTTACAATACTCTCAACCTCTCTCTCCTCCACATCACCCAGAAATTTCAAAGTCAGATGAAGATTATGAGGCTCCACCGCTTTGAACCTTCCAGATATACTCTTTTGAAGATTTTCAATCTCTTTGAAGTATGGAACATCAATCGCGATGAAAGCACGCATAATGGGGTATATCACGGATAGATTAAAAACTTCCCATACAAAAGTATTAAATATTCTGGTTTGTATGTAGATGTATGAAATGGTTTGTTCTGCTGAGTACTTTCTTTGTAATACTTGGGGGCGTCTCTGCGATGGGGCCGGATACCATGGCCACAGACACCATACCTGGTTTGAAATTAAAAACATTTTCAAATGCCACATACCCAGATGGCCATTCCATCGGGAACCTTGCCATGATATACGATCCACTCATCACGAATAAATACATTCTTCTTTGGGATGAAAAAGAGAATTACACTTTGAACGGAAGAGAGGTTCTCGTGGGGGAGATTATGATTTCAACCTCGTCCGATTTTGTTAACTGGAGCGGAAATAGGAGAGATATTGTGATAAGCAAAGAAGATGGCGCAAATTCTTCCTCACCCTCTGGCACCTACGACCCTTCAAGCGGAAAAATCTTCGTTGTTTGGAGTGAGGTTAACAGGACTTCAGGATTCAAAGAGATATACCTGGGCACCAGCACAGATGGAATTACTTGGAATTCAACAGTCAAAAATACAGTGATATCAAACATATACGATGGAAAGGTAAGCAACTGCACGCATCCTCACATTGCAGTAACTTCAGACGGATATCAGCATGCCGTATGGCTTGGATTCAACTCCACCACAGGAACATGGGAGGTATACTACGGATCTGGATACGGTGATGGTACCTGGAGCTCTGAAAGGAAAGATAATTCAGTCTCCGTTGAGGATTCAAGCTCCGCCCAGAGCGTTGATATAGTTGCAGACAATTCTGCAAGTACCCCCAGAGTTTGGATATTCTGGACAGAATATGTTGTTTCTGACGACGCATATGCGGTATTTGCAGCAAACTCCACTGCACCCTACGGAAAATGGAACACCACCATTGTGAGCTCAACTTACGGGATGAACGCATACAATGTAAGTGCAATTATATACAACGGAAACCTCTTTCTATTCTGGGAGCAGGAGGTAAATGAACAGGGAAAAAAGGTTAAGGAAATAGCTGCAAAGAATTTTTTGGGTGGAAAATGGGCAAATACATTCGGAGGAAACCTAACTATAAGTTATCCTGACGGTCACAATGCAACACATCCCAGAGGAGGCATCAATCAGAATGGTATATTCGTTATGTGGGATGAGTACGATGAAATATCGGGATACAGACAGGTTATGTTTGGAAACAGCACCGGTGGAAACTGGACCTCTGAAAATTCCGATCTTAGACTCACCGCAGAGAGCACAAACAATATCATGCCTTCCCTATATCTTGGAGAAAATCAGGACATATACATAGCGTGGATGCACTGGATTGAGGATAACAACAAGCAGAGGGGTGTATGGGAAGGATGTACCCTGAGAGCAGCTCCCCAGGACATAATACCTGAATTTGCGTATATTGGAATAACCGAAGCCATTATAGCGGTGCTTATTTATGCTTCTTGGAAGAGAGAAAGAAGTAGATCTCCTTAAAAAAAACTTATCGCTGGCTAAGGAAGGGACTGGAAGGTTTGTACTTGTAAAGGGAGAGGCTGGAATAGGCAAAACTACCCTAGTTGAGGAATTTCTAAAAAGGGAGGACTGCACAGTAATCAGGGGAAGATGCTCCCCCATATTAACACCTCCACTTCATCCGATAAAAGAGGCTCTAAGCGAAGTTGGGCTTGGGCATCTTCTGGGAATGCCCGTGAATCCGAGAGTGATGATTCTCTATCTGGTTCATGAAAGTGGTATACTTATGGCAAAGGCAGAAAGGGAAGAGTTCAGTGTGGACCCAGATATTTTTACATCCATGCTAACAGCAGTATCAATGTTTGTCAAAGACTCCTTCGGAGATATGGGCAAAAGAGATGAGTACCTTGAAGAGTTAAGGTATGGCAAATACAATCTTGTAATGAAAAAGGGAGTGAAAACAACCCTTGTTGCAATTCTGGAAGGACGAAGCAATGAGTTCCTGCATGGGGATATGGAAGGTCTGCTAACTAAAATAGAGGAAAACTATAAATCAATTTTAGAGCGCTGGGATGGAAATACAGATAGTGTAAAGGACATAGAAATTCTTCTTTATAAATTTCTCCGCTCAGGAAAATACGATGGACAACCAATAGATGGTATTAAAGACTGGAGTTTTGAAAATGTGCGACTTGGATTGGGAAGATTATCTGAAAAGAGAGTTGTATGTGTATTTATAGACGATATACAATGGGCAGATGAGACCACAGTTTCTCTTCTTCACTACCTCGCCAGAAGTAATGAAGACAGGATAATGATTACAGCAACATACCGATCTGAGGAAATAAATAATGTGATTTTGGAACTTGAAGAGGCTATCATAAGAGAGGGAATCGGAGAGATCATTGATCTTGGCCCTCTGGATATGGATAACACCCTGAAAGTTATTGAAGAGATAACTGGATTTGAAGTGGGTATGGATGTACTTAACTACATATACGATGTCTCTGAGGGTATACCCCTTAACATAATAGAAGTGACACGATACCTAACGGAAGAAGGATTATTTCATAAGGAAGGAGAGAAATATACCCTTAAAAAAACGCCCACCGAGCTTCCAGAGAAAATGAACAGTATAATAAAAAGAAGGGTGAGAAACCTTGATGAAGATTCAAGAGAAATAATTGAAATTGCCGCAGTTTTGGGAACGTGGATAAATATTGATCTTCTTTCCTGCGCCACCGGCATAAAAAAGATAAGGATTATTAAATCCCTTCGTAAAATGGCTAAAACCGGGTTGATAAGCAGAAAATCCAGCGGGTTTTCATTTTACCACGATTACATCCGTGATGCCATATACTTATCAATTGATAGGGAGACTCTGAAAGAATACCACAGCATTATAGCTGAGTGCCTTGAGAAAAGTAGCTTTCCCGCGGATCTAAAAGAAACTATAATGGCTGAGCATTACTATAACGCTGGTCTCTGGATAAAAGCAATTGAATTTTCTAAAAAAGCATTGGATATTGCAGTAAGAGATGGGGCATGGGGAGAGGCAATGCACTTCGCCAAGATATGCTATGAATGCGCAAATAAAATAGATGATGAAAAAACAATGGCTGAAATGTGTGTGAAAATAGGTGATATTCATTATACAAGAGGTGAATACGAAAGAGCTGCTGAGTGGTATAGAAAGAGCTTAAAGATCAGAGACATATATATTGCTCACATAAAACTGGGAAACTCGCTTTTAAATATGGGATCCTATGAAAATGCAAAAAAGGAGTTTAGGAAGGCTGAAGTGCTATGTGACGACCCGAGAGAAGTGCTGATTCACCATGCAAATGTGAATATAAGAACTGGAGAATTTTCAAAAGCAGAAAGTGAGTTGATGGAATACATAGAATGGGCCAAAGACGATCCAAAAAAGCTTGTTAACGCATATAAAACATTGAGCATCCTTTACAGCACTGAATCAAAACTGGATAAGGCTATGAAGTATCTCCAGAAAGCACTTTCCACTGCCAAAGCACTTGGAATGAAAAAAGAAACAGCTGATATAATGCATAATATGGGAGTAGTCCATTATCTTACGGGAAACAACAGCCAGGCCCTTGAAAAGGTATTACAGGTAATGGAGATACGAGAAAGCATTGGGGATATGGATGGGTATCTCAAAGCTGCCAACTTGCTTGGACTTATATACTGGAGTATAGGAAACGCCCACGAAAGTGAAAAATACTTTAAAATAGCAGGTAAATACGCGCGGCTTATGGGAAGAAGAGATGCCTATGCCACCGCCCTTGCAGACATTGGAATGATAAAATACTACCTGAAGAAAAGTGAGGAATCAACAGAATATTTAAAGAAAGCTCTTGAAATATTCAGGGAAATTGATAACGCCATGGGGAAAATGGAATCTCTGCTTTACATGATATCAGCATTACTTGATACAGAATACTCTAAAAACAGAGAGATCAGAGATCTTCTTCAAGAGGCAGAAAGTCTGGCAAATAGGTTAGGTATAGAAAATTATGTGATATGGTGCAAAATCATATCGCTAAGGATTTCAAACGATCTTGATTCTCTTAAAAATCTTGCATCCACCCAAAGTGACCCATTGATTAAGGGAATAGCGTATCTGCACCTGTGGAGGGAAACTGGGAAAGATGAATATCGGATAAAGGGCATCAAATACTTTAAAAAGGCAAACTTTATAGGTGCAACAAATTATTTTATTTCCTGAGCATATCACGTATTATTTCTTCTTTCAGCTTCAGTAACTTTACACGTCTTTTCTCCATTTCTCTTATTTCCTCTTCAATTCTGCTTAATATCTCACCCGCATCCAGACCCTCAAATTCCTTGCGGAGATCATCTATATCCACACTTTCTATGTCATACTCGCGAATATCAAAAATGCCCGGAGCGAAATCAATAAAAAGGGAGAAGGTCTTTGAGATTTCATAAAGTTTTCTTGGTGCACCTCTCTCACTGCGCTCTTCTCCTGCTCTTCTTATTATCCTCTTTTCCTCAAGGACATCAAGATGCTTCATCACTGCCTGTTGAGATGTTTTCAGTTCCTTGGCCATTCTGAGGGCATATTGCCTGCCCTCAACTAGCATCCGAAGTATTTCCCTTCTTGTATGATTCTCAATCGCACGAAGTATGGCATCAATATCCTCCCTGCTCATAGGCCTCATTCAATTTTGATTCTCTTTCCTTTTTTCTCCTTCGGTTTCTCCCTCTCAAATACCACATCAAGTATTCCATTCTTGTAGGTGGCCTTGACCTTGTTTGGCTTTACTGGCGCCGGTAGTTCCACCTCCTTGTAGTATTTTCTCTCAGGCGTATCAACCTTTATTACAAGGGTCTGATTGTCATCACTCAGGTTCAAATCAATGTCCTCCTTGCTAACGCCAGGAAGCTCTGCAGTCACACTGATAGTTTTATCGTCCTCCATCACATCAACCAAGGGCTCTCTATATTCACCCATCTCTTCAGATACTCCGGGAATCTTCCTGGGAACATTTCCAAACTCCTCTATGTGGGGCTTGCCGTCAGGACCTATACGCATGCTGAATCCATATACGTATGGACCGCGAATTTCCCCTCTGCCAAACTCGCGCATTATTCTGTTTATCCACTCCTCCATTCTTCTGAACTCTCTCTCAATATCCATATCAAAGAAACTATCCCACGGATCAAAGAACGGATCTCTCCAGTTCTCATCGCGATCTCTGCTTCTGTCCTTCCTTCTTCTAACCACCATTTTTATCACCTCCAGTTATCAACTTTTTGTTGTTATTAAACAATAGTGGTTATCATATTTAAAATTTTCGGGAAACATTTAAATATGGTTTTTGTAATAGTAAACATGCAAAAGGCATCCCATCCCTTCTGGCATACCTCTTTCTTTTTTTATTCAGGCATCCTGCACAGATCAGTAGAGAATTCGGCCCTACTTATTTGCATACGGATGCAAAATATAAATAATGTTAAGGATTACCATATCGCATGGATACGAACATTGCGTTTATGCTGATACTGACATCCATTGGGTTGATAATTGCATTGCCAAGATTTAAAGTCAATATTGCAATTTCTATAATGGTCGGAGCCATATTTCTTATTTTAGCCCTGGGAGCGAATTACGGAATGATACTAAACGATCTCACATCATGGCAGTTCTGGAGGATAATATTCATTGTTTTCCTATCGCTATTAATTGTGGCACTTATGGAAAAAGCAGGATATCTGAATATGATGGTAGATGCTGTAAAGGAAATTTCCCCCTCAATCGGAGCATCCATGGTATCAATTTCAGCATTTATAGGGCTTTTACCAATGCCCGGAGGAGCATATGTATCTGCCAGATTGGTAGATCCACTTGCAAGGGAAATGAAACTCACACCCCACGAAGCAACCACACTTAACTACTGGTTTCGTCATCTTTGGGAATACGCATGGCCACTATACACCGGGGTAATCGTGGCTGCTTCAATATTTTCAGTGTCCATTTCCGATTTTGTAATACACATGTCTTTTCTGCCTGTCCTTGCCATCCTAGGAGGTTTTATTTTTTTATATTATCCCATAATGAAAGATAAAAACATAAGAGCAAGGGGTGGATGCATCAGAAATGGACTCAAAAAGCTTATTCACGCTGCATGGCCAATAATAGTGGTGATGATACTCACCCTTCTCGGCGTGCCATGGGTTGATAATGGGCATATGTACTTCATTAAGATTGATCTATTCTTCTCCCTGCTACTTGTTGACTCTGGGTTGGCCTTTATCCTCATGAAGAATAGGGATAAAGATGCAATTAAACATAGCCTAAAATTCTCTTTAAAACCCACATTCCTCGGTGTGACCTTCGCAGCAATGTTTATGAAAATTGCGGTACTTGAAACCAATTCAATGCATTACACATACACTTTCTTTAGCACGTACGGAGTGCCTCCGTTTGTTGTAATAATGCTTTTACCATTCTTAGCAGGGTTAATGACTGGTGTTACCGTTGCATATGTGGCTGCAACATTCCCGCTTCTTCTCCCATATGTGGGAGATCCTCTGAGCTTTGCAGCAGTGGCACTGGCATATGCTTCAGGATATGCAGGACATCTGACATCACCAGTGCATCTGTGTCTGGTACTGTCCTCAGAGCATTTCAAAGCAAATCTATATAGGGTGATTTTAAGAATAATTCCTGCAGTGATTTTCGTAGTGGGTTCAACCCTCCTCATATATTTTCTACTTTAAATGCCACAATCTTTTTATACAAAATGATATTTCGCTTCACGGGTGTGAGATATGGAGGAGCTCCTTTGCACCATTGAATTCGTAGAAGAGGAAGGAATATTCGTGGCAAAGCTTCAGAGCCCGCTTGGAGGATATAGGGAGTACAGAAGTGCTTCATTTGATGAGGTTCTGGATCAGGTGATGATTGAACTTCAGCAGGAGTTTGAAGGTGTATTATGAATGATTTCTGATGAAGATATAAAAAAAATTCTTGATTTTTACAATAACACCGAATGTCCATGGATATGGGTTGATATAACAACAAGAATGGGACCCACGAGACTTGAAGAATTCTTCTCAAAAAAGATATCAGGTCATTCTTTCAATCACTGGTCACCTGCAACGCCTGAAGGATACCTGGAGATAACCATGGAGAGATCCATTGTAATACATTGGATAGCTGGAGAGGAGGACAAAATAGTAAATATATCCTGCGTAGATAAAGTAGATTTTGACGAAATAGATAAATCACTCGCATCAACGATAATACACAATAGCGTTATCAGAATAATGTCAGAAAAATTTTAAAATAAAGGGTCTAAAATCTCAAGGTGTATTTTACAAAGTTGTCGCCCATGGTCTTTTTTACATCAACCACACCACCATGTACCTCAAACAAATATGTTAGAAATCCATCCACAAAGGGGTATAGCTTTGGATTTATTTTGGAAACCTTTATCCAGTACGACCCTTCGCTTATAGTCCTGTAACCTGTATGAAACACGGGAAAATACTTTCTTGAGTAAATAACCATCTGCTGTACACTTTTTCTGGGAGGATATCGTCCAGTAATCCCACGAAAAGATATTCTGGCATTTTCACCAATATACCTCCCCATTTCCCGCACTAGAGAATCATCCTGAAGCACATGTATTGCCGCATTCAAAACCCTTAGGTAAAATTTTACCGGGTAATCACCGTCATTTTTGATATCTTCTGGCTTGGTAAATAGAATTTCCCTTTCATTGGCTTTCTCTATAGCCCTATTAAGTCCCTCAACACCTTTTTTCTTTGCTACGAAATCAAGCATGTTACGAATTAGCGAGCCCTTTACCACAACCATCACCAGAGGGTATATAGGTAGCCAACTATATTATTTTTCTTGCCAAAACATCAGGGAAGTACGAGATCCTCTTTATCCTCAACTGGAGGTACAAAACGTCTCATCCTTTTGACCCTCTTTTCAGAGATAACCAGAGAATCAATGAATCTTTCAATGTATCTCTGCCTGGGATCACCCTCCGTGCTCAGCCCCGTTATTGTGTCTGCAATTGCCAGAAGGACATTTAATTTAGTTAAATTCCTTAATATTGCCTGCGTCCAGGATAGATTTCCGATAAAAGCAACAGATTTTATCCTGAAAAGATATTTTCCCAGTGTTTTTCCGGAAATCATATCAAAAATAACTGAATAAACAAACCATATGGGTCCCTGGAGAAGAAAGATAAAAAAATAGTCAAGAAAATCCATGGGCCTGAGAAAATATATTAGAATAGTAGCAATGGTGGAGGTTATTAAG
>JALSPD010000089.1 GCA_026986135.1 DHVE2 group archaeon | reverse complement strand
TCGGGTTGTAGAACTTTGCATCACTTTTCAAATTTTCAATGTGATTACCGCTGCTGATACCGAGTAACCCAGTTTGGATATAAATCAGTAATAGCAATGATATGCATACCTGTGCAACTGCTCTTTTCATCATTATGGGGAATAACCATAATTTATATATATATACCTTTCGTATTCACCTTTTCTGGGGTGATACCAAAATGAGAAAAAGGGCAATATTCGGAATAGGCGTCTTGATGTTTTTGCTGAGCATGGCATTTGCACCGATGGGCTATGTGCACGCGGCTATAAGTGGCGGCCATATTGTGGAAAACTACTATGTGGTTTGGCAAAGTAGCCATCACTATTACAGAAAATTGGTAGATAATTCCATAGGCGAGGCGAGAGCCTATGTTTTCCACGGCACTGGTGGAGCATGGAGGGACAGGGTTGTATTTGTTGAGCTTGTGAGACATGATAGCAACTGGAGAATTGATAGCCATGGATACAAGCAGTATATAGTTGCATTGCATGGGGAGAATGTTCTTCAGATAAATGACTATGGAACATTCAGTCCGTACCCATTTGAACATGGACAGGGATACAATAATTATCCAAATGACATACACAACGGTATTGGCTCGGATATGGGTGCCTATGTGGATGTTGGCAACGCAATGAAATACGATAACTGGCATGTTTATCTTGGCAACTCTGGAAGCATGCACTGGATATACCACGAGTACCGTGGAGGAGAGGAGTCAAGCTGGCATTATGCTGCAATAGGTGGAGCATTCTACTTCGGTGGAAGCACGCATAAAATAGAGGTGAACATAGTAGAGTGGAAGGTTGTGAGTGGCTGGTGGATCTTTGAAACACATAAAACACTGGCACATAACGTATATGCATATCTGAAAACAGAGTAATTTTTACTTATTTTTTCATTTCTTGCAATGTGTTAAGTGTGCATTTTTGCCTCTTACCGAAAAGTATTTTATACCATCTGCTGATTTATGAACTGGTGATTCACTTGTATGTAGGCCACATTGATAAGGTTAAAAAAGAAGAAGTTAAAATGGATGGTACAGAGGGCACATATATCCAGTGGCTCATATCAAAGGAGCAAGGGGCCGAAAACTATGCCATGAGGCTTTTCACCATAAAGCCTGGCGGGAAGATAGCTCCACATAATCATCCCTGGGAGCACGAGATATTTGTTATTTCAGGGTCTGGGATAATCGGTGCAGGCGATAGGGAGGTAAGGGTAAGGGAGGGAAACTTTCTCTATGTGCCTCCCGACGTAGTACACTGGTACAGAAACGATGGTGATGAAGATTTCAAATTTCTGTGCATAATCCCCATGAAGGGGGTGAGATAATATTTAAAAGAAAAAAGCCTTCGCCACCAAGTGATGAGGAACTCTTCAGGATTTTGCTTGATGAGGTTCTGGATGAAAAAGCAAAGAAAATATGGGAGAGATTGAAGCGCATCTGATTTTATTTAATCTTTTTTCCTAACATTAAACGCAAACTTCACTTCAGGTAAGTGGTTTTGTCTTACTATGGATTATAGGGAGATTTATCTGAACGGAGTTGCGGAGCTTGAAAAGTGGTACATTTTTAACGGGAGAAGTGATGAGATTCTTAAGATAATACCCCTTGTTAGAAATGGCAAGTTCCTTCTTCTGGGACCTTATGGATATGGAAAATCCCTATATGCGTATCTCGTGGCCAAGATCTTCTTTGGGTATGATATTGACTCTGTTCCGGTGGTTCAGCTCATGGACGATCTCAGTATTTACGATGTTTTTTTTAACATGGATGTCCCTTCTCTTATGAAGGGGAACGAGAAAATTGTCCCAAGAGCTGTGGTGACAGAACCATTCAAATTTATCAATGAATTTCAGCGAGGAAATTATAAGATATATAATGCCCTTCTTGGACTTTTCTCTGAAGGCTTCATAACTTTCAGGGACAAGATTTTCAAAACTGAGGATTATGTAGCTATTCTTGATGCGAATCCCTTTGATGCGGGATCAGTTGAAGTACCCAGGGCATTGATGAACAGGATTACGGGGAGTTTTAATATGAGAAGTATGGGTCCAGAAAATCTTTTGAAGTTGATGGATGCCGAAGTGGATGTTAATAATGCCAGAAAGATACTGGATGCACATATTATGAATCGTATATGGGATGAAGTTGAGACGATTAAGGTAAATAGGAGCATGTACCTTCTTCTCACCTTGCTGCATGGGTATTTTTCTAACTGCATATATGGTGATAGGGCTATGATGGATCCCAGGCATGTGAGCAACTTATGCTCTTCCTGTGTATATAGAACCGAGCCATGTTCAATGATCAAGGAGCCACTCGGTCACAGATGGTGGCGGGATGCAATTGCAATAGCCAGAGCAAGGGCATACTATTACGGTAGAGAGCATGTAAATGTAGATGACATCTTTTTTGGATCACTTTATTCACTGAATCATCGTGTATATCTAAGAGAAAGAGCACGTGTTATTTATCCATCCTCTGAAGCCTGGATCAGAGAATCTCTGGAAAATGCACGTGTCAAACTCAAAAAGATATGGATTCCTGCTTTAAAGGGTAATGATAAGGCCAGAAAGGAAGATCAAAGAACTCTCAAGGGTATGGAGGTGGAAGTGTGAAAATTGAGGAGATAAACCTAGAGGTGGGGCATGAATACGGGAAGGTCCTACCTTTGCGAATAGTTGGAGATCCTGCACCCAATTTCAACTGGGAGAGCATAAATATTCCTGAATGGATTCTGAAGGAACCATCACATGTAATAAGAAATATCTTAAGGCATGAGTACGGGCACCTGTTCATAAATCCCAAGAGCGTGGCTGTGGCAGAGACCATGGTGTACATCGCAAAATCTCTTGGTTTTTCCGCACCCAATGATATTGCAAACATAGTCTCTGATCTTATTGTGGATTCTGTTCTTATAGACAATTACAGGGAGGGATACATGTCCTATATTGACAGACATCTCTCCGGGACTGAACTACCGAGAGAACTGAGTATTATGGCATCATTTTACAGGTATCATGCTGATTTAGTTGGCATTCATACTGATATATCCAGCGAAGGATACCACAGCTTTGGTAGATCACTGCATCGTGTATTGATAGAATCGGACGAACCGTACTATCAGAGAGTTTATGGGGCTATGCGTTTAATCAAGAAGATTCTTGGAGAGAAAGAAGGGATAAGTTTACCCCATTCAGTTATTACGATGAGGATATCAAAATGCAACGAGATAAATGTCAGAAAAGAACTTGCAAAATCTGATCTTGAAAAATTTGTATTTGAGCATGAGGAAGACGATTTACTTGGGGCAATTTCTGGATACGCAGGTATGTTCAGTGTGTCCAGCGACCCAGTAAGAATGGAATCTGTATTGATGGAGATTGAGAATACAAGGCTTTTGTTTTATGATGCCCCGGTGAAAGGTGGAATTATTTACGATACCTGGTTTCCCGGGGATGATGTGGCCACCCTTGATGCTCTGAGAAGCATTGAAAGTAGCGGCGTGTTAATTCCGTCAGTGACAACACAGAAAAGGAAGGCTTCCTCGGAGACGAATAGGGATAGTAAGGTTATAGGCGCAGTTGCAATACTTCTTGATAGCAGTGGGTCTATGAGGGGCAGAAAATTTGTTATTGCACAGTCTGTGGTGATGAATATCCTCCAATATTTAAAGCGGAAGAATGTTTCAGTATCACTGATTCCATTTTCCGCGGATATAGATATGAGGTACATCATTAACCCCACCTATGATTATGAAGAGATAATATCCCTTCTTTTGAAGATAGAACCCTCTGGTGGCACAAGACTATCCTCAGCAATGGATTATGCGTTGAATCTAGGTGTGGATATCATTGTCATTATAACGGATGCTGATATCTACGATGCCGAAGATGTTCTTGCAAACGCTCAGGAGATAAATAAGGTCATAATTTTGATATCAAAGGATGAGCATATTAATGTGAACTGGGCTGGAGAAGGCGACAAAATCTTGAGGGTTCTACCAGAGGGAATTTTTCTAAAAGAAAAATAGGAGGTGAAAGGATGGATTTTGCATCTCTTGTGGATGCTCTTGAGAAAGAAGTAGGGTCGTACGAACAGAATCAGCTTTCCCGAACGGACTCTGGGGATGAAATGGGGATATCCATGACATATCCTGTGGCTGATCAGGGAGACGTGATTTTGGTATCAGAGAATGATGGAAATGGAAATATGCTTCTGGCAATCATTGAACAGGATGGAACAAAATTTTATTTGCATGGAGATCTTGTGGAAATGTCAAGGGCAGAAATTCATAATAGTATCAGAGGGAAAAATGTTTACCTTAGTCGCGGCACATACTCACTAATGGAAAAGTACCTGGGGAGCTTTCAGGGAGAGTTTGTGTACCTGGATGAAGTGGAGCAATCAGGTAGATTGAGGGTTATTCGGGGTATTCTACCACGCTGGAGTGCAACTAAAGACAATCCTATTGCTCGTCTTAGGGCAAGGGTGGTGGTTATGTACTATCTCTATCTGAGTGTTAAGTACAAACCGAAAATTATAGATGGTGAAAGATATACAGTTAAGGTAATGATATGACGGGGGTGAAAACATGAAACTATTATCTACTCTTGGCTGGGTTCCAGAAGTGGTTGCATATCCCGCGAATATTTTGAAGCCTGATGAGATGGTGGTTTTTGTGGGTGCTGCGAGTCAGAGGGATAGGGAGATAATTGATGATTCCAAAGAGAGATTGAAATCAATGGTAGTGCAGCCTATAAAATTCGTTGAGGTTGATCCTCTGGATATGGGAGACTGTATAGTAAAGATGAAGCCTCATCTTAGTGATGATTCCGTGGTAAACATCACTGGAGGTACAAAGATAATGGCCTTTACCCTTCTCCTGCTTGCCACCCTGCGTTTCGGTAATAGTCCTCGTTCAGATCCGCGGGATTTACCTGTGATCTATGTCAAAACTGTTGGCTCTCAGATGTATATTGAGCGTCTTCCCCTTGAGATGGGTGCCCCAGAGTTCAATCCACGTGGCAATGGAACTGCAGCCCTTATTTTGAAGGTTCTGATGGACTCTGAAGACGGTGAACTGAGCTCTCCGGAGATCAGGAGGATTATGGAGAGCAAGTATAATAAGAAAGTGCAGAACAGCACATTTTCAGAGGCGAAGAAAAAACTGGAAAATGCCAATCTCATATCTGTAAGGTGGGTGGGTAATACAAGTTTTCTCAGAATTCATGAGGCTGCCGAGGTTTTGCTGGGGGTGGGAAGTCATGAATGATGATGTACGCACAGTATATGTAAGTACATTGACACTTTATCTCTACGAAAATGAGGAACGCATAAATCTTAATATAGAAGAGGCCGATAAGTTCTTTGAAGGCATAAAGCACCATTCAAATACGGACAGATATATGATTTTCCTGGACTTTGACTGGAATAAGGTTGAGGCTCTCCTTGAAAATTTAACTCCCGAAGAGATAAGAGCTTACAGAGACAAGGTAATTGCTCAGCTCACAACAAGAGGGAAATTGGTGAATTACTATACCGTTGATCTTACGAGTTACGAGAGTACTTACTCCGTTGTAAGCCAGAAGCTATCAGAATTAATAGGCAGTTCCAGAAATAGATATGTGATCTATGTTAATGTAAGCTGTGGTCACAAGCCTGGTGCGATCGCAACCTACATAGCCACTTTGAATGTTGGATACAAGAAGTGCGATGAATGCAGAAGACGTAAAGTGATAGTGAAACCATTCCACGTTGAGAGGGGAAAAATTACAAATCTTCCCTCTGTCAATATACCAGGTGCTCCAGGATCAAGGGAAGAGGACATATATCTTCAGGCGTTCAGATATCCAGTGTCTTATGAGGAATCAGAAAAAATTGCGAGGGAGATGGGGTTTGATGGGGATTGGGGTGCCCTCGCAAGCAGGTATAAGAAAATGGGATACATTGTAAATGAGAATGGAAAACTGGCACTTACAAAAAGAGGTAAGACTCTGGTAGCACTGCTTTCTTCTCTTTAAATCAAATTTTTTATACCATACCACCATGAAGAGTGGTGGTGCTTTATGGATATCCATGAGGCTGTTAGGTATGGTGAAAAGCTTGGCGCTGATTATGTTGAGATCAGATACGAAAACCTTTTAAAGAATCACATTGAGCTAAGGGATGGGGTCTTCCATACCCTTGCTGAAAGGGAATCTCAGGGTTATGCTGTGCGTGTCCTTGCCCGTGGTGCATGGGGATTCTCTACCACTAATAAAGATCTTAGGAGGGCTGTTGAGGATGCCACCAATCTGGCGATATCTTCATCACGCGCAATCAGGGAACGTATAGAACTGGCAGAAACAGAGGTGGTGAGGGACAGAGTAAGAAGTAAAATGAAGATTAAGCCAGGCGATGTTGGTTTTGATGAGAAGGTGGCGCATGTAAGGAAAATGGAATCATTGCTGAAAGAAAAGGAATATGTCAAATCAGCGCAGATAAAATATGAGGATGCAACTGGAATAAAGATGTTGGTTACCAGCGAAGGCACTGAGATTGAATGGGATGTTAATTATCTTCTTCAGTACATATGGGTTACTGGTATGGATGGTGATGCAAGGGGTGCGGCGAGGAATATGGTGGGAAATGTTGATCTTGGATGGGAACTTTTTGATATGTATCCACCTGAGAGAATAGCGGAAGGTCTTCACAAAAAGCTGTATAACCAGATGCATGGTGTGCCTGTGAAGAGGGGCGAGTTCCCAATTGTAGCGGGGCCTATCATTGTGGGTATCATAGCGCATGAAGCACTGGGCCATCTTGCAGAGGCGGATTTAACTGTAAACTCACCATTCCGTGATCTGATAGGGAAGAAGATCGCACCTGAGTTTGTGAGTATGAGTGATAGAATTGTTGAGAGAGGTTTCGGTAACAATATTTACGATGATGAGGGAGTAAGGGTACGGGATGTGAAGATAATTGAGAATGGTATTCTGAAGGAGATAATGCTTAACAGAGAGTATGCCAGAAAATTGGGAATGAGGCCAAATGGCCATGCTCGTGCTGAGGATTACAGTTATCCACCGATAATTCGCATGAGAAACACAGTTTTTGAAAGGGGCGATCACTCATTTGAGGAGTTAATAGAGGACATAAAATTCGGGTACTATCTGGTGGATTTCAGGGGTGGACAGGCAGAGCTTAATTCGTCTTTTCAGGTTGGTGTGCAGGAGGGGTATGTGATTGAGAACGGTGAGGTAAAAGACCCAATCAAAGATACATCCATAAGTGGTATAGCGATTGAATCCCTAAAGAACATAGAGGCTGTTGGGAAAGATTTTGATATTGAGTACGGCATATGCGGTAAGGGACAGAGTGCGTTTGTAAGTTCTGGAGGTCCGCATATGAAATTCATGCGATCAATTGTGGTGGGTGGTGAAGAATGAATCTAATAAGATATGGTGAGAAGTTCTTTGATGAGCTTGAAATCCAGATTGTCAGAAGACGGGAAGTCAGTGCAAAGGCAGAGCTCAATCAGATATCCTCTGCGTCATCAAGTGATCTCAGCATGGCTGTTATAAGGGGAGTTAAGGATAGAAAGGTGGGTATAAGCATAGTTGATTCCGATGATCCCAGGAGAATTGAGGTTGGTATTGAACGTGCGTACAAACTATCCCGTCTTAGTGACAGGGATGATAACTGGCCAGGATTCCCTGACAAACAGAGATATAAGGATGTGGATAATGAAATTCTTGAGGATGTTGATTCTGATTACTTTGTTAATCGTCTCACTATCGCTCTTAAGGACATATCCACCAGAAAACCTGATGCCATAGTGGTAGGTGCGGAGGCCGGTGCTATATGGACGAGTTCCCGGGTTATGAACTCAAATGGTATTGATGTTGAACAATCAGATTCATTATCTCTTTTTGATCTTGTGATGATGGGAAGATATGGTGATGTTGTGACACCCAGCATATTTGATATGGAACTAAGAAAGGACTACAATTTGAATACCGATGCTGTAATTGATTCCTGTTTGAAAAAACTTGATTATGCTAGGGTTGTGAAAAGAGCCAATAAGGAAAATGCAGTGGTTATTCTGGAGCCATTTGCACTTGCCGAGATATTGCAGTTTGCTCTTTATCCAGCTTTCAGTGGTGAGAGAAAGGTAAAGGGCACCAGTTTGTTATCCAAGCGTATCGGAGAAAGGGTAATGAGCGAAAAAATCACAATTGCTGATGATCCTTTCCATGATATGAGTGTTTCAAAAATTATTGCGGACGATGAAGGTGTTGCCACCCGGAGGAATGTGCTTGTGGATAATGGTATCTTCAAAGGTTTTTTGTGGAATAACTACTGGGCCCATGTTGCCGGAGTTGAGAGTACAGGTAATGGTACAAGGAGCTTTAAGAGCGGAGCTATGGGTATAGGAGCTCACAACATGGTTATGGAAAATGGAAAACGTAGCATTGATGATATAATTGCGGATATTGACCATGGATATATTGCCACATCATTTCAGGGTGCACACTCAAGTAATCCTGACACAGGTGCGATTTCAGTTGTGGCAAATCCTGCCTTTGTGATTGATAACGGAGAGATCGTTGGTTCAACGGTGTTCATGCTATCTGGAAACATATACGATCTTATGTCAAAGGTAGTTGAAGTTTCGGGAGATATGAGACCTGTTTTCATGATGGGCAGGGGTGTATATCCGCATGTGGTTATTGATTCTGCAGGTATAGCTCCTGTATCCAGGTGATGTCCATGATAATAAGGGGACACGGTCTCACCGTGGAAGATGTTGTGAAAGTGGCTCGCTTTGGAGAGAGTGTGGAGATTGATGATTTGTCAAGAAAAAACCTTGAAACTTCTCGTAAGAGACTGGAGAAGCTGATTGAGGAAGGTTCTGTTATTTATGGAATAAACACTGGCCTTGGAGATCTTGTCAGGGTACGTATAGACGCTGAGGATGTGAAGAAATTACAGCTAAATTTAGTTAGAAGCCATTCTGCAGGTACAGGGGATGCCATGCCTGAAGAGATCGTGCGTGGGGCTATGCTAATACGTGCAAACTCCTTACTAAAAGGTTTTTCTGGGGTGCGACCTGTTGTTGTAGATAAACTTATTGAATTTCTAAACAGGGGAATCACACCTCTCGTACCAAAATTTGGAAGTGTTGGAGCAAGCGGAGATCTCGCGCCTCTGGCCCATATAGCCCTGGCAATGATTGGCGAGGGAAAAGTTATTTTTGAAGGTAAAATAATGGGTTCTGCAGAAGCAATGGAAATTGCAGGGATTGAGCCCATTGAACTGGAATCAAAGGAAGGTCTAGCTCTTTTAAATGGTACTTCTGTAATGGCAAGTTATGCTGCTATTGCAGTGTATGATGCCTATGACACACTGTTGCATGCTCTTATATCCTCTTCCATGGCCTTTGAGGCGCTCAGGGGTACAGATAGGGCCCTGGATCCCAGAATAATGGAGGTGAGACCCCATCCAGGCCAGGCTAAAATTGCAGAGATATTAAGGTATTTTCTGGATGATAGTGATATTGTAAAAATGGCCAGGATGGAGAAGGTGCAGGATGCATATACTTTGAGATGTGTTCCGCAGGTTTATGGGGCTGTGCTTGATGCGTTAAGGTATGTTAAGGCTGTTGTGGAAAGGGAGATCAATTCTGCTACTGATAATCCCCTGGTTTTTGATGAGGTGATCTCAGGGGGTAATTTCCATGGGGAACCCATTGCCCTTGCAATGGATTTTCTTGCAATAGCTCTCACTGACCTTGGAAACATGATTGAAAGGAGAATTGCCAGATTAGTTGATGGCCATTTGAGCGGGTTGCCCCACTTTTTAGTGGAAAAGAGCGGTATCAATTCAGGTTTCATGATACCCCAGTACACAGCAGCTGCTCTGTGCAATAGAAATAAGATCCTTTCCTATCCTGCAAGTGTGGATAGCATACCAACCAGCGCGAATCAGGAGGACCATGTTAGTATGGGTATGAACTCTGCTATAAAATTGCGGGAGATTGTGGATAATCTAAGGAATATTGTGGCGATAGAATTTCTATGTGCTAATCAGGCCCTTCATTTATCAAGGAGCTCGGCATCCACAGTTAAAGAGGCTATGGAAGCCATAGGGATACCAAAAATTGATGAAGATGTGATATTTTCGGATCTAATCTCTAAAATAAGGGATTTGATGGATGACGGGGAGATACTGAGACATGTCAAAAAGGCATCTAAAATAACTCTTTGATCTTTTCTTTAATTTCATTTATCTCCATGAAAGTCTCCGCTATTGGTATCCCCTCAAGGGTTGCAAGTTTTATTGCAAGTTCGTCAACCTTTTCTGGATTTATATAAACCACAGCACTTGGCTTTAGAGGATGCGCCCGGATGGCCACCATGGGAGATCTTCCGTACTTTACGCCGCTGAAAAATAGTGCACGATCAACACTCCATCCATAAACCTTGAAATAATCGTAGGAATTAAAATGCAGTATTGCTTTTAGACTATCCAGGATTGTATATCCATATATTGCCCTTCTGTATTCAATTTCAGGGTTCAATATACGAGCGTCAATCACTCTCATAAAACGCTCAACCTCAACGCTGTATGGAAAATCAAAAATGTCAATTATTGCCTCCTCCCCGTATGCAGGTAGAAATTTCTTTATGATCTCACCACCCCTTGCTTCATCTATTTCTATGAGCGCATTAACAAATCGTCTTACCATACCCACTCCAGGTGATTTTCTTCTTCCCGATTCGTAGTCACTTATCACAGAAGCGTTAATTCCAAGGAATCGGGCAAGATCCTGCTGAGATATTTTAAATATTTCCCTCCATTTGCGCATTGTCGCTCCGGGTTTTTTTGAAAGGACGATCTCACCCGCAATCTTTTCGGCAATCTCCATACATTAATCATGATATTTGCGAATTTAAACCTTTGCACCCTTAAGAATGATGCCCAAAACCTCTCTGTATTCCGAGAGCAGATC
>JALSPD010000088.1 GCA_026986135.1 DHVE2 group archaeon | reverse complement strand
CCTTGTAGTTACCTGATTTGAGAGCTATCATCGCAAGTTCTGTTTCTCCACGCTCCTTTTGGGATATGTCCCCAACATAGAATATTTTTGTCTCCTCTTCAAGATAAACTACAGTTCCACAGTACTCACACATAATTATCTTATCTTGTGGGGATTTGGGCACAAGATTGGCACCACAGGTTGGGCATTTAAGCTCCTTAAGCCTCATCAATACCTCCCCCAGTAATTATCTTTAGGTAATTATGAATATAAAGGGAAAGTCCCCTTTTATCTCAGGGCAGCAAGTTCTCTGATGCTGGCAAACCTGTTTTTCAATCTCCGTATTGCATAATCAAGAGTATCTTTGGCACTCAGGCTCCCATCGGTTTCAAATTGGAATATGAACCATGTGTTATCTTCTTTTATTTCTGGATTGTCAAATGAGATGAGTTTAGCAATCTCTTTGCACTCCGTATCATCTGTGAATACTATTTTGTCCTTATCTTCATAAACAATGTTTTCAGGGCATTTGTCTCTCACTTCCTCCCAGTATTCGCTATCTTCCTTGTTAACAATTATCTCTCTGTGGTATTTATATGAGACACCGCTTGTAACCTGCCACTTGGCGTGATCCTTTGCAGTTCCAAGTATGGCTTCTGCCTCAAGAAGAATTGCCTGATTCTTTTTTAATTTAACAATTGGAATGAGTGGATCCACAGGTTTGAATTTATCGTCACCTATTGGTATAAGATCTCCAGAATAGACGGTGTCTTCACCATGCTTGTTTAGGGTGTAAGTAACTGTGCATAGCGGGCAACCCTCATCGGGTGGATGATCGCATTCATCTCTGAACTTCATATTCAGATCCGTTGGGAGTGGTATCATACCAAGCCTATGTGCTATTATCTCATCAAAAAGGGGGGTTGTTGAGTCGTAAACATTGTCCTGCGTGTCCCTTATCTGCCCGTGATGAAATACCACCTTGTGGATTGCAAGCTTGGGAATGTCATTAATCAGTGTTCTTCTGAGTGCGTTTGCAATAGCTGGAGTGATGCCCTTGATTTCAAACCTAACGTATCTATCTTCAAGCTGGAGGATTTTGAATTCCATTTATATCCTCCTTCCTCTTTTTCCTCCAGGTTTTCTTGTAGTATCGTGCGGTATTGGCGTAACGTCCTCAATTCTGAGGATCTTCATTCCAGCCCTTGCGAGGGCTCTTATTGCAGCCTGTGATCCAGGGCCTGGAGTCAAACTCCTGTTGCCGCCAGGAGCGCGTACTTTTACAATTATTTCGGTGATTTCCTTCTCTTTCAACTGTTCTGCAACCATTTCGGCAGCTTTCATGGCTGCGTAAGGCGACGACTCCTCGCGATCGGCCTTCACAACCATACCGCCAGATGCTTTGGCAAATGTCTCTGCCCCCGTGATATCAGTTGCTGTTATTATTGTGTCATTATGGGATGCATATATATGCACCACACTTACTTTGGATGCCATCACTCACCACCTTCCTTTACTTCCTCTCCAGCAGTAGACTCAATAACCTGTGGGCGCATGGGGTGCAGTTCATTGGCCAGCGGGGAATGCTCATGATACTCTATTTGATCCTCCTCTTCCTTTCTCACAAGATAGCCAGGAATGGTTACGCGTCTGCCCCCGATGGAGATATGCCCATGCACTATGAACTGGCGGGCCTGCCGGGGTGTTCTTGCAAGCCCTTTCAGATACACTATGGTTTGAAGCCTTCTTCTGAGGATATCCTCCACGGTTAATGATAAAACAGCGTCAAGAGTTGCGGTATCTTCGGTTAGGATACCCAGGCGAATGAGCTTGCCGAAAAGCTGTTTTTGTTCCTTTTCTGCTTGAGGGTCTCCATATCTTAGTCTTGCCTGAAGATCTCTTGCCTGAGCTCTGAAATTTCTCAGTATGGACTTTGCTTTCCAGATCTCCCTCTTGTTCTTAAGCCCATACTTTTTCTTCAACTCCCACTCTTCTTTTATGCGCTCTGCCTCCCAGGGGTGCTTGGGGGTTTCATAAGTTTTCCTGTTAAACTTGGGATCTCCCATATGGCTCACCTCTTCTTTCTAGATACTCCCACAGCCAGACCACGACGTCCATTAGACCGGGTTCTCTGTCCACGTACAGGCAATCCGCGCTCATGCCTTATACCACGATAAGCACGTATTCTCTTGAGCCTGTTTATATCATCCTGTTTCTGAAGGTCAAGATCTGTAGCCAGGAGATGTCTATCTTCTCCGGTGTGGTAATCCTTTCTATGGTTTCTCATCCAGGGTGGGAGAATATCTTCTAAATTCTCTTCAACCAGCACCCTTATCTTTTCAATATCCTCATCGCTAAGTTCGCCTATTTTCACCTTGGGATCCAGGGACGCATGCTTCACTATACCCTCAGCTACCCTGTATCCTATTCCCTTTATACCCTGCAGTGCATATAGTACTGGACGATTTCCATCAAGGTCTGTATCGGCAATTCTGACAATGTACTTGAACTCAGCCATAGCTATCGCCTCAACCTAAAAACGTTCCCATATATATCTATTTTCCCATGGTGGTGCAGGTTTATTCTGGCAGGTGGTGGATATGTATTGAGGCTACACTTCCTCATTCATCCCACCTCATGCTCCTTCTCACGGCATCTTTCCATTTTTTGTATCTTTTCTCCCTCCATGTATGGTCTTTCATGGGACGATACTCTCTGTATTTTTCTGGAGGTTTGATATCTTTTATTGTGATGTTTCCTTTTCCGATT
>JALSPD010000087.1 GCA_026986135.1 DHVE2 group archaeon | reverse complement strand
TTGCCTCTATATGCTGGGCGATAAAACGATTCAGTATGTTATTTCTATGGATGGTGCAGTGCTACACAGGATTACAGGAATAGATGCCATGCCAATTTACCATTCGCAGAACAGAACATTTGGATTGATTTCAAAAAATGACAAAACATACCTTGCAGTATCCAACGATGGTAAAAATTTCCGGGGCTTTTATAGTATGGAAAAAGGCAATCTGCCCTTTGATGCACTATCTCCTCAGGGCACAGTTATGTTGCTGAAAAATCATCTTTACATTCTAACCACTGAGAGCAGCATTCTTGATTTTGACCTATCAAGCCTCTGAAAAACTTTAATATCATCCTTTTTTATCACCCTCTACGCCCGAGTGGGGTAGCATGGATATCCTGAAGGCCTGCGGTAGCCCCTTTGAAAAAGGCACTATTCCCAAAATGGGGCTGCGGAGAGCCTTTGACCCGGGTTCGAATCCCGGCTCGGGCACTTACTTGGATTTTACATGAATTTCTATAGATGTATGAGTGTAAATTAGTTAGCTTCATTGCTGGAAAATGTTTTATATCACAAATAATATTTAGGTTTGTGGTTCAAAGAAAAAGTCTATGGATGATAGCGATAGCTATTGTTGTAATTGTCATTGGTTTTGTAATCTCTTACTATGTTGCTTATCCCCTTTTACTTCAAAATAATACTGATGTGTTTGCTCCCAGAATATTCTTCACCACCTCTGGAGACATCGCAGTTATGTACTATGAAATGCCACATGGAGGAAATGACAGTCAGCGTGATGTTATTCTAACGGTTTACGACTCATCAGGGGATATAATCAAGGGCCCACAAAAAATAGCACATCTCTACACGTCATTAGACGCACCAGGAATATGGATTCCTCACTCTAAGGCAAACATTATTATGGATAAAAAGTTAAATGCATATATTGTACAGGTAGCAAGAGGGCACGGAAAATGGAAAGAAGTTGCAAAGCTGAGTATAATAAACCCCAGTGGTAAATATATTGTTAAAAACAGGATTATTCCCATGGATTGCAATAATACTGATGTTGACTTTGATCCATCTCGTGTGTCTCTTTATCCTGTATCGTTAATTGTTGCAGGTGGGTACCTCAACATATTCATTGAATACGAAGATGATGCAAAGTATTACCCCATCTATGAACTTCATTATTTCAAATACACACTTTCAGGAAATAAGGTTGGAGAGGACATACTCATAAGTAAATCCACTGTGTATGGTGGACATCTATATTCTTCATTTGTCCCCATCAAGAATGATGTTTGTGTCATTATCAACACAACACACGCCATGTTGATAAACACCACAACATCTAAAATTATGAAATTCGTTCCAGAGTTTAAATATCTCTACGGATATATTCACATTGGCTACAACCAAACACACAGAATCACATATTCATTTTTAGTATATAAATCAAAGTATTATCCGATTTCAAAAGATGCAAGTGTATATTCTAATGTAGAATACACTTTTCATGCAACTATTGGAGGATGTACTGGCGGTAATCCAAAACTTTTGATGTCTGAATATGTGAATTGGAAATTGAAAAAGGAAAATAAAACTATATTTGTACCAGAAAGGGGCGGTGATTGGTGTTATAACCCTGATATATTTGGAATTCAAAGTGAAGTAGATAAGGATGGAAGGGTGTATGTGGTTTGGTATGTGAACAATGGCTGTAACCATTTCTCAGCATATATAATGGCTCTTAAAGACACCAAAATAATATTCACCCCCAGAACTCTTCCCCTTGCATAGCAGAGTGATTCTCCACACTATGAATCATCAACTCTCAAACTGAGAATAAATGAAGAATCTTTCATCACAGGCAGTACAACTTAAAAATCACTCCCGGCACGATCCTGCGCTTTCCCCTTAACATCTTCTTCACAGCATACTTTGCCACTTTATCAGGTGAGAGCATTATCCTCTCAATCCCCTTCGTGGGCATCCCTGCATTCTTGAAGAAATTCGTCCTCGTGGGCCCGAGGAGAAGGTAAGATATCTTCAATTTCTTTCGCCCCCTTATTTCCTTCGCCAGAGAGCGAGAAAATATCGCTACGTACGATTTTGTGGCTGCATACGCACTGAGCTTTGGCTGCGAATGGCATGCGGCAACGGAAGATACGTTCATGATGTATCCCTCATCCAGAACTTCCATCACCTTCTTCGTTATGTATGTCAGGGCAAGGATGTTCAGATTTATCATCTCTTCAATTCTCTCCCATTTCAGATTCTCTAACTCTCCGTACAATCCAAATCCTGCATTATTCACCACCACCTGCGGTTTGAATTCCTCAATTATATCTCCCACTTTTTTGTAATCCTTTGAGAGGTCAATTGGATAGTAAATGGAAGAGTGCAGCATCTCCGCCGCCATCTTCAACTTCTCTTCGTTGCGAGAAATGAGAATCAAATCATAGCCGCGCATTTTCAATTCTTTCGCAATGTGAAATCCCAGGCCTGAGGAGGCGCCGGTGATCAAAGCGTGCATGGGGGGAGAATGGTTTTAAATATATCTAACCATTGCCTAATCATGCGCGTGGAACTTGAGGAAGAGGATGAGAAAAAGAGATTTAACATTAAACTCCAGATTGCCCTTTACCGCACTGCTGAGAAGGTGAAGCGGGATGAAAGAGAGGAGGAGTTTGAGAAATATAAAAGGGAGAGACTGGAAAAAATAAGAGAAATTTTGGGCGTGGAGAAGGGCGAGATAAAAATATATGAGAATGGAGAGCTTGTTTTTGAGGTGCCGGAATG
>JALSPD010000086.1 GCA_026986135.1 DHVE2 group archaeon | reverse complement strand
AGTTCTACGAGGCCATGGGCAGGGAGCAGCTTATGGAGATGCATCCCGTGATAAGGCAGTTCTTTGAGTGATATGTATGAGGGTAATAATCGCTGGGGTACCAGGAGCTGGTAAAACGAGTATAATGAGGGAAGTTGCCAACAAGACAAACCATGAGATTGTGAACTATGGCTCCGTGATGCTTCAGCTTGCCCTTGAAAAGGGTCTTGCAAAAGATCGTGATGAAATTCGTAAATTGCCCATAGATATTCAGAAAGACCTTCAGCGTGAAGCAGCAAGGAAAATTGGAGAGATGGATAATATAATCGTTGATACTCACCTTACCATCAAAACACCATCGGGCTATCTTCCTGGCCTTCCTGTATGGGTCCTGAACGAAATTCGTCCTGATCTTATTGTGGTGGTTGAGGCTGAACCCCACGAGATAATGAGGCGCAGAAAGAGCGATACATCCAGAAGAAGGGATTTTGAGACCTACGATGATATAAAGGAGCACCTTAGTGCCAACAGATATGCTGCTTTTGCCTGTTCCGTACTCACAGGAGCTCCTGTGATGATACTTACCAATAGGGATGGTATGCTTGAGCAGGCAGTTCAGAAGTTCATGGAGGCGTTTAGATGAGCGATGGAAGCAATGTTGGCGATACGAGGCAAGCTCCACAGGGCGGCGGAGCCACCTCAATGTACTTTCTGTTTATGATGCTTCTCCTTCTGATAATGCTCGTACCTGAATTGCGTATAAGCCTGGGTGTTGCTGCAGGTGTTATCTTCACGCCCCTGTTCTCATTTGGGGGAAGGTATCCACTATACACAATTCTTGCCACAGGTTTTGTTCTTACCCTTATAAATGTGTGGGCCAGGCATCATTTCACAGACTGGGTGAAGATGGCCAGAAACCAGGCAAAAATGAAGGAGTTTAACAGAGTTTACCGTGAGGCGTTGATGAAAAAGGATATGGCCAAGATGGAAAAGCTAAAGAAGGTTCAGATGGAGTACATGGCCGAGAGTATGGAGACTCAGTCGCAAATGATGAAGGCCACGATGATTACTCTTCTAATTGTGATTGCCATCTTCACATGGTTGTGGACCTTTATGCAGTATATGGCTGTGTATACCTACATGGCAGTGCCATGGAATTTCAGAGCAGATATGAACGCAGTGTTCATATTTCCATCATGGCTCTGGATTTACTCTGCAGTTACCATGCCCCTTGCCTGGGTGGTTCAGTACATATTCAAATATTTTGAGTTCCGGAGAAAGCTTGAGGAGATGGAGCAGGGTGAGCAGAAGAGCGGTGAGTGAATGAGGATAACAATAAGTGGTCCACCTGGAAGTGGAAAGACGACTGTTGCAAAGCTTTTGGCGGAGAAGATGGGTTATCCTTTGCTCTCAGGTGGTATGATATTCAGGGAGATGGCCAGGGAGATGGGTATGGATCTTGTGGAATTCAGCAGGTATGCGGAGTTACATACTGAAGTGGATTCTCGTATTGATCGGGAGATTGTGGATAGGGCCAGGGTTATGGAAAATGTGGTTATAGATTCACGTCTTGGAGGATGGATGTTGCACAAACATGGGATTCCGGCCTTTAAGGTATATATTGATGCATCACCAGATGTTCGGGCAAGAAGAATAATGGGAAGAGATGGAGGCTCATTTGAGATTGTTAAAAGGGAAATGCTTCTCAGGGAAGAAAGCGAAAGGAAGAGGTATTTGAGGCTATATGGAATTGACTATGAGGATCTTTCCATATACGATCTGGTGGTGGATACCGATAACATGTCCCCCATGGATGTGCTCAAAAAGATACTGGAAGTGATAGGATGGGGGAAATAAGTGTGGAGGAACTTCTGAATTTCGGTGTTGTTGTGGTTGATAAACCACGAGGACCCACGAGTCATCAGGTTAGTGCATGGGTTCGTGATATACTTCATGTGAAGAGAACAGGTCATGCGGGTACCCTTGATCCGAAGGTTACAGGGGTGCTACCCGTAGCAATTAATCGTGCAACTAAGATTATAAACTATCTTCACCAGCAACCTAAGGAGTATGTGTCTGTTATGCGCCTTCATTCCGATGTTGGTGAAAAGAAGCTAAAGGCTATATTTAGAGATTTTGAAGGTGAAATTTACCAGATACCCCCCGTACGCAGTGCCGTTGCAAGAAGGTTGAGAAAAAGAACGATATATGAGCTTGAATTTATGGAAAAAGAGGACACTCTCGTTCTTTTTCGTGCAAAGGTGGAGTCAGGTACCTACATAAGGGCTCTTTGCAGAGATCTTGGGGATGCTCTCTGTGTTGGTGCACATATGGAGGATCTTCGGAGAATATCAACGGCTCATTTTACCGAAGAGGATGCGGTAACATTAACAGATCTTCTTGATGCGTATATCTTCTGGAAGGAGGACGGTGACGATAGTTTGCTCAAGAAGTACATAAAACCAGGTGATTATATCCTCTCGTTTCTCCCAAGAGTAATTGTTAAGGACAGCGCTTATAGAAATCTTGCCCATGGATCTCCCCTTTACAGACCAGGTGTCATTGATTTGCCCTCTCTCAATCCTGGTGACTTGTGCACCGTCTACACAGAATCTGGAAAGTTCATATCGCTTTCACGTGCTGTTCTTGAAGGCGATGTTGTTGCTGTTCCTGAAAGGGTAATTGCCGAGATTACAGATTAGTGTGATTTATAGTCCAAAGATTTATCTTCAATCTCGTAATTCCCCCATTTATGAAGGAGGTTCTCTCAGTTCTGGATAACATGCGCGATGAGATTGTAGATTTTATGGTGAATATGATAAGAATACCTGCTGTAAATCCTGCCTTTGGAGGTACCGGGGAGGAGAAGCGTGCAGAGTTCCTTGAAAAGAAGTTGCGTGCCATTTGCGATGAGGTTAAAAGATTTGATGCCGTTGATGAGAACGGTATAATAAGGCCTAATCTAGTTGGTATGATATTTGGAGAGGATCGCTCCAGGACCCTCTGGATAATCTCTCACATGGATACTGTTCCCGAAGGCGATATAACTCTCTGGAAGCATCATCCTTACGAACCGGTGGTTGAAGATGGTAAAATATACGGGCGGGGAACACTTGATGATGGTCAGGGCATAGTTAGTTCATATTTTGCCGCAAAGGCCATAGTTTCAAGCGGAAAGAGGCCAAGGATAAATCTTGGGCTTGTTTTTGTATCCGATGAGGAGGCAGGGAGTAGATATGGATTGCATTATCTCATGGACAAGGATCTTTTCATGAAGAACGATCTTGTAGTCGTTCCCGATGCAGGAAACTCTGATGGATCATTTGTTGAAATTGCCGAGAAAGGTGCTGTGTGGCTCAAAATAACCACCCATGGAAAGCAGAGCCATGGCAGTATGCCCCATCTTGGACTGAATGCCCACAGGGTTGCCATAAAATTTGCTCTTAGGGTGGATGAATACCTACACAGAAATTACGATTTCAAAGATCCTCTTTTTGAGCCACCTGAGAGTACATTTGAGATGACCAAGCGGGAAAAGAATGTGGATAATATAAACACCATTCCTGGCAGAGATGTGTTTTATTTTGATTTCAGAATACTTCCAAGGTACAGCGTTGACGAGATTATTGAATCAGTACGCAGGATTGCGGAAGAGGTTGAGGGAGAAACAGGGGCTAAGATTGATGTTGAAGTTGTTCAGAGATCAGAGCCCTCCTCTACCCCTCGGGACAGTGAGATTGTTTTGAAACTTGAAAATGCGCTTAAGGATCTCAGAGGCATTGAGCCACGTGTGGGGGGCATCGGGGGTGGTACTGTGGCTGCAGCTTTCAGGAAGGTGGGCATCCCTGCAGTGGTCTGGATGACAGCGGATGATGTGGAGCATCAACCAGATGAGTTTTGCAGGATTGAGAATCTCATCAACGATGCCAAGGTATTCGTCTATCTTGCCCTTAAGTGACCTTCTTACGGGAAATTTAACATATGGCCAGAGGCATATAGTGTTATTTTTGGGAATTTTCAGTCTGAATTTAAATAGAGGTCGGCGCTTATCCTCGGGATCATTGCCATGAGCACTGCCTGGGCATTGAATTCAGTCCTTGTGATGAGCCCCCTGCTCAGGTAACCTATAGCGCCCATTTTCTTTTTTATATCTGGGATTCCAGAGATCTTTTCCATTGCTTCGCCTATTTCCATACCTGATTTTACCATTTCAATTACCTTTGAAGGATATGTAAAACCCCCAGAATGGCCAAATGTTACATGTCCGTATTTGTCAATTATAACGCAATATGCCCTGTCCACAAAATCATTCAAATGCTTTTCCCAGAATATTCCTGCTTCTATTCCTACAGCATAATCTGCACCCTCCATAACGGCTTTGGCTCTGTTAAGGGCACCTACTACAGTTTCATCGTTTATTGGCTGGGGTGATACTCCTGAATCCACCTCATCTCCAATGTACTCTATTTCAAAACTGAAAATCTTTGAGAAAATTTTCCTTACGGCATTTATTTTTGATGGGTTTTTTGAACCTATTCTCACTATCATCTTCTTGAGCCTTCTACCATTTTCATCTATCTCTCCACTTTTAACTCTGCGTGAAGATACAGGTAGTAGATCTTCCGCAAGAATAATGGGTATTTCCACGATTTTCATGGGGCTCATACCTCTTTTTTCCCTCTCTTTGTTTATTAACTCGGCATTTTTTCTGGTCTCTCTTGAAACGACTATTGCATCAAAATCCTCGCTCAGTGTGGGTCCGTAGATGTCTCTGATTTTCACTATTCTGTATTCTTTTCCGAATCTATTCACAAACTCAATAACCTTTCTTTTTCTCTCCTCAAAGCTCTTCTCAATTCCATCTTTGAAATCATCATCCGTTATACCAATTACAACTTTGTCACCTATCTCAAACGCCTTTTTCAGGAGTTCTCTATGGCCAATATGAAGTGTTTCAAAAGTTCCGCCCACCACAATCCTCATTGTTATCCACCCATGGCCATAAATAGTATCAGTATGAGGATTGCCATAAAGACCATCCAAACGTACAGGTTAATTTTCTTTTTTCGCAGCATAGCGTTCCATTCCCTCTCACATTTCTGGGAGCAGAATGTCCTATCAGGAGGGATTGAGATTCCGCAGTTCAGGCAGTGTTTATGCGGGGGTATTTGATTAATTGAATTTTTGAGACGATCCAACTCAATTCGGAGCCTTGTAATCTCCTCTTCAGGGTTCTTAGGTTGCATACCCTTACATCTCCTCAAAGGATTTATAATTTACCTGAGCTGGGCAAAAAGTATTTTAGATTGGTGCCGATTTTCATACATGCGTATATACGGCAATATTCTTCTTAGGGATGGATTCTTTAAGGGAACCATAACTATTAAAGATGGAATCTTAGTTGAAGTTTCTGAGAAAAAGGAGGATTACGATTACAGAGGCACTGTTATTCCCACATTTATAAACATGCACACCCATGTGGGGGATTCATACTATCCAGACGAGCCAAAGGGAACCCTAAGAGAGGTGGTTGGTCCAGGAGGGCTCAAATTCAAAATTTTAGAAGATGAAGAGGGGGTTAGAGAGGGTATAAAAAAATCCCTGATGGAGATGGAAGAATGCGGTGTATCACATTTTGTGGATTTCAGGGAGGGTGGAGAAAAGGGTGTGAACTTGCTTTACGAACTACTTAAAGAGAGGAAGGTGCACGGTGTAATTCTTGGACGTGATGGACTCTGGAGGCATGCGGATGGAATTGGGATAAGCAGTATAAGCGATATTGATTATGATTTCGCAAAAAAACTTGCAGATACTGCGCATTCTCATGGGAAGATATTTGCCCTGCATGTCTCTGAGGATAGGCGTGAGGATATTGATATGGTGCTTGCTCTAAATCCCACATTCCTCGTTCATTTTCTTGAGGCTTCTGATGAGGATATTTTAAAGGTGGCCGATGCAAAAGTTCCTGTGGTGCTCACTCCACGGGCAAATATTTTCTGGGGCAAAATTCCGAACATTCCCAGGTTGATATCAAATGGTATAGAGGTTGCTCTTGGAACGGATAACGGTATGATTGCCTCACCCTGTATGTTCAGGGAAATGGAGTTTGCATACAGGATATCAAGGTTATTTGGTTATGTTGCTCCAGAAAATATAATCAGAATGGCCACAGTGGTTCCAAGAAGAATACTGGGGATTGTGGATAACCAGATGGGTGAAAAAGCTAGTGTTATAGTGTTCAGAGAAATTATGAGTCCCTATGGCATTGTAACAAGAGGTGCGCACAGGACAATAAGAACAATTCTGATGTGAAATTTTTCAGAATCTTTTTACCTGTACTTCGTCCCTGTTTAGCCACAGTATGGCCACTTTGGCAGGATCAGGGTTAAAGTTCATCATTTTCTGGTACTTGGTTTGCTCCTGCCAGGTGGATGCATTTATCAAGTGTATCCCCTTGTAAATGTCATAGGAGAAGGTATGAACATGCCCCGTCACGAGAACATCGGGTGTATCTTCAATAACAAGGAAATCCCGCGGTAGAGGCACCACGGGCACTTTCTCACCGTATACAGGTGAGAGGTGTCTCACTCTGAGCATGTATTCCATCATCTTACCAGTGTTTGTGTAGTCCATACCTGGTATTAACTCAACAAGATTATTCAGGCTTGCACCATGGTAGGTTAGGAATTTGTATCCGTGTATGGAAAACACTGATGGATTGCTGAGGAATTCCGAATGCGAATCAAACATCTTCTGGATGCTCTCTGGGATGGCTGGCTGTGGTTCTGCAACTCTTACTATGTCGTGATTTCCTGGAATCATAATGGCTTTTATTCTATCGGGAATTTCTTTCAGGTACTCTGCAAGAGCCTCATACTGTTCAAAAATGTCAAGTATTTCCAACTCCTCCTCCTGATTGGGATATACTCCTATTCCATCCACCAGATCACCTGCAATTATGAGGTATTCAATACTTCTGGCACCATCCTCATTTCCTTTTAGCCATTCCAGAAACTTTTTCCATTTTCTATCCAGAAATGTTTTACTTCCCACATGAACATCCGATATTATAGCCACACCAATTTCTTCCTTTATTTTTCTGTTTTTTCTGGACCATGCAACATCGGGTTTCACGATTTCATTCACATACACAATATCCTTTCCGCGTCTATATGTCCCTATGACTCCAATAACCTCATCTTTTAGCAAAATTTCTTTACCTGAATAAAGGCATTTTATTCTGCCTGTTGGATCCTCAAGTTCAAAAATAATCTTTCCCTTTTGGGTTGTTCTTATGTCCATAATCATTCCGACTATTTTTACCTCTCCTTCTCTCATTCTGTCAATGCTTGTGGCACCTTTCATCATAACTTTCCGTGCTATCATAGCACTGATCCTTCTGTATCTGTCCAGAAAGAGTTTGGTAAAATCATCTGCGCTGCCACTGGCACACATATTTTTGCTCGCATCCATAATTACCTTGAAATCCCACTTGGGTGTGGAGGATCCTATTACCCTTACTTTTTTGCTTTTCTCTAATTCAAGGCTTGAATCCATATTTTCAACTTTGTTAGGAGGTTTTGTGTGCTCTTTATTCAGAATTTTCCCATTGTGATCCACCTCTTTTCCTCCAGTGTTTTCGGGAGCGCTCATAACCCCTGGATTTGCCCTATCTATGTTACTCGTATCAGAAAGCACATCCTCCTTTGCTATATACCCGAGATGTCCGAATTTTTTAATGAATTCTTCCAGATATAATGTTCCCCCATTCTCAATGATGTAATCCACAACCTCAGGATCAACAAGAATATCGCGATTAAAAAGTTCATTAACTATGACATTCCTTTCTTTCATTGCACCCCCTTATCGGTACTGGAAGATAAATCTTTTTGTTTTAGGTCTTCGTATAACGCTATTAGTATCTTTACAATTAGAAGTGCATAGATTGCGTAGAGAGTAGTCCGCAAATCAATGGTGATATTTGCACCCATTATCTGGAGATGCATCTGACTCAGGACAGTGTTCATGTAGACTATGGTTGCCACAACGGAAATTGCCACCGATACTGAACTATGCTTTATGTAAAGTCCCGCTACGGATGAGATGAATATTATAATCAAAAACAACATCGTGTATAGTGGTGCGTTTGAGTTAGCGATTTCAGGGTATTTTATCTGGATATAATGAAGTATCATTGCGGGGAGTGCAACGTATATTATGAAATATGCCCCTACAAACACCTCCTTTTTCATACTCACACCTCCAGATTGTAGGTGAGTGTTTTTTCAAGCCCGTATTCTACTACAGTTAATTTCACCGTTACATGATGCTCTCCAGGTACGAGGGTAAATAACTTTATCATCGTTACCCTTTCTGGTTCAACGGTTAGATTTATATTTTTAGTTTCCTCTGAACCATTGAATATGTGCTCTATGTATACTCCGAGATGAAGTGTCCTTTCAATGTTGTTTTTGAATACGAGGTATATGGTAGGCGTATTATTCACAATCTTTTCCTGGACCCCCATATCAGAGAGAGGTGGCCTCCAGTCATAGGTGAATTCCCTTGTAATCGCAATGCCATTTATTAATGCCCTCATTGTTATTTTCCATCTATCACCCCTGCTAATTAAATAATCTGCATTTCTGAGGATTTTTATTTCGGCCCATGTTTTTTTATCAAATACAATTTTCTCGGTACCCTTGGCAAGAAGACCAAGATCATCCCGAATAGCGATTTCTATTTTTCCGCCTATTTTTATGGGTAATTTGCTTATGAAGTATGGGATCTTTATTGAATTTCCATCAAATTTTATTTCATCGTAGTAGATCCTGTATGCATGCAATAGAGGCTGCCATGTAATATTCCTTGAATATCTGGCATGAAACCCTGCAATTATCCAGTATTTCGCAGACACATTGATATTGAGAGCGAACTTTCCACCGTGGAAGATATAGTAGGTTCCGAGTTTATTGTACATCTGGGTGAGGTTTACCGGTACTTCAAATACCGTTGTGTAATCCCTTAATGAATCAATCTTTTTTATTGTAAATTGCCTTTCAAGAAGGTTGTGGCTATCATTTTTTATCGCGACATCTATCTTAACATCCTCTATGGGGTAAAGGCCTTTGTTGTGGATTTCAACAGGAACTGCTACTTTAAGTGTGTCACCGCTTAGCGTATACCCGGTCGGGCTCTTTGTACTTACATCTATGTTAACATCAATATTCGCAGCTGAATAAAGAACGCTGAAAAAGAGAATTGCAATCGCCAGATTTATCAGTACCGAGGCAAGCCGCATCATAGTTTACCCTCTCCTGCAGGGTATTTAAAATCTTATGAGTGACTATTTCCCGATATAATCAAAATTGAGAATCACATACGAATTATCTCAGAATCCTGGCTCGCGAGCCAAGGGATACCTGAAAACTCTGTGCGTTATCAGGAATATCCCTGCATTCTCCAAAAACTATCGCAGAGTTGCCAAGAAGTGCCTGAGTAGAGTTCTCACAATTCTCTATGAAATCTCTCAGGGAAGGGCTCATCACACCAAGCTCCAGAGAAAAGTCCCGCGCGATAGCGAGTGCATTATCAAATGTCCTTTTTTTCATGAATCTTCTCATTGCATACTCCCCCTCCTCAATTATTTTTTCCCTGAACTTCTTGTTGGTAATAATTTCCCTTGTGTTGATTGGCTCACCGAAAACAAAGAGATTTATCTTACCTCCGTAGTGAATTCTGTCCACCACTCCAAAGGGCTGAATCCCGGGAGATGTGCGAATTGTGAATCCCCCTTCAAACTCGCTGGCCACATCACCCAGTCCGGTGCCCATTGTTACCTCTGCAACATGCGCAATTTCAGCAGCTTCAAAGTATGTTTTCCTGAATTTTGACGCAAGGGCAAGGGATGTGCTGAGTGCTATTGCACCGCTCATTCCGAATCCCTGAGAAACGGGAAGGGCAATGGTGGTTTCAACCTGTCCCTGAAATCCGAACATTTCCATTACCTTTCGCTGTATGGGGCCCTCAATCTTCTGGCCGTTGAGAAAAATTCCCTCTCCCTCTTTTATCTCTGTTATGGCTCCGGGATCAACGCATACACCCACTCCCAAAGAGCCCATCTTTCTCGGATCCTCATTTTCAACAATGCGAAAGAATAGAGTGACGCTCCCGGGAGAGTATGCTCTATATCCCATTGGCAATCCTCTCCATGATGGTAACTGCGAGGTCATATTTTTTGCCCCTGAATTTCACGATATTTTCGCCCGTGATGATCATCGCCTCGGTGCTCTCTTTTTTCACCTTGGACAGGTCGTTGGCCACCACCATGTCAAGTTTGTATCTCCGCATCCTGTCCTTCGCTTTTTTCAGGAGTTCTTCTTCATTCACTCCATACTCCGCCTTGAAACCCACCAGGTAGCCGCGATAATTTTTTCTCAGAATCTCCAGAAATTTGGGATTCTCTTCCCACCTCAACCCTTTCATGGTTTCAAAATCAATTTTTCCCCTTTGAGATACTGGTTTGTAATCTGGCAGAGCTGCAGGCACAAGGATGGCATCGTAATTGCCCGCTATAATGTCATCAATTTTTGAGATAAGATCATCAAGGGTTCCAAATCTCTCAGCATTTATGAACTCTGGAATATGGCATTCATGCAGGCCAATCAATAGATCTACATCGGCCCCCATGTAATAGGCAATCCTCGCCACTTCTACAGCGGTGCATCCACTAGCCAGATTTGTCACTATTCTGAAATCGTCAATCTTCTCGTATCCTGCACCACCTATGATGAGTATCCTCCGGCCTTTCAGTTTTTCTCCCAGGAAGTGCATCACCTTCGCCGCTATCATCTCCCTGGATGGTATTTTCATCTCCCCTTCTTCCATCTTTGGCTCAATGATTCCTGCGTAATTACCCAGTTTTTTGATATTCTCCCTCACAATGTCGTTGGAGTACATCCTCACGCTCATTGCAGGAACGAACACGCATCTTTTAAGATTTGCAAGGATGAGGGTGCTTACGGCATTATCTGCAATCCCGCTGGCTGCCTTCCCAATTATATTCGCTGTGGCTGGAGAAACCAAGACAAGATCAAAATCATCAAGATGCTCGTCCATCCCCGATAGGTCACATACCACATCGTTTCCTGTTGCGAATACAAGGGCATCCTTGGTGATGAATTTCTGTGCCTCCTTCGTCATATACGCCTTAACATAGGCGCCG
>JALSPD010000085.1 GCA_026986135.1 DHVE2 group archaeon | reverse complement strand
CGCACCTCCGGGATGTCCCGATTGGGCGGCGTAAATCATCTTTATGCTCCATGTGCGAATTTCATTTGCCTTTAACTTGAGTTTCCTTATCTCCTCATCAGAAATTTTTGTCATTGTTTAGGGTATTTCCGCTCGGTTAATTATAATTTTCGCCTAAGGTGGAACAAACCTCCTCAACCTTCTCAGCATCTCCAACTTCTCCTTCCTGCCCAGGGAAGCCTCCTCTATGCTCATCTGCAGGATCTCTATGCTCTTATCGTATGCCTTTCTGTCCACGGGCTTCGGTACACCATCCTTGCCTCCCAGGGCAAAGGAGTATTTTACCGGATCTTTCCACGAAACTTCCGCGCCGTATATGATCTCGGCTATGTAAGCAAGAGCGCGAACCGTGGATGGACCTATACCCTTCATTCCGATGAGTTCTTCGTAATTTCTGGGTTGAATCTCATACGCTTTGAACAGGGCATTCCAATTTATGTGCCAGGGCATTGTTAGCACCTTTACATTTGAAAACTCGTCCAGCGTTTTTTGTCCCTTGGTACTTGCATCAGCTATCATGTTCCTTATCTTTTTTGGGTTATCCCGCACCACATCCACGGATATTTTTCTGGCTTCCTCGCTCACCCTTGCGCTCATATCAAGTACCTGTACCTCTATTGAATCTGCAATTATTCCCGTGCGAGGTTCGTTTACATAACTGTTTATTCCGTGGAGCCAGTGATAGCGTCTTGCGTACTTTTTCTTTGAATTCATGCCCTGCTGTATAACCACCCAGTTTCCATGCTCGTCCAGAAGCATCGTGTGATGGTAAAGTGGGTAGCCATCCTGAAGCACTGTATTATCAACCTTGGCTGCCATCTTGCTTGCGTACTTTATCTCTTCAATTTTCTGGGATGAAAGTCCCATCTCATATCCAAATTTTTCAATTTCCAGTGGCGTGCTTCTTGATATCCGGCCCTTGCCACCCACCACCACGAGGCCATCCTCCACGCTCAACGCCTGTTTCAAAGCACCCATGGTTACTGTTGTTGTGCCTGAAGAGTGCCAGTCAAATCCGATCACGCAGGAGAATGCCTGAAACCAGTAGGGGTCAGCAAATCTACGCAGTACTTCCTCGGTGCCATACTCCAGAGCAATGATGCTCACAATCTCTTTAGATAAATTGACCATCCTGCCAAAAAGCCATCTGGGTGCGTGGCCTGGATGAAGGGGCAAGTTGGCAAATCCACTCCTCTCCATTTCCTCACTTCAGAAGCACTATTCCCTGCTCATTCACATCGTATTTGAATATACCCACCTTCTCAGGATGGTTGCGCACCTTCTTTATCAGCAGGTACTTTTCAAATCCTTTGTCTCCTCTCTTCATCTCCATCTCGAGTATTACGTCAACGATCTCCTCGATTCCTCCGTACACGGTACCCTTGCTTCCAGGGGTGAGCATGGTTATGAGAACCACACCCCCATAGTACTGGGCATGGGCCTTTATGGTTCTAAGTGAGGAGATCACCTTGGTCTTATCATACCTGTTCAGGAAGAAGTCCAGAGAATCTATAACTATTCGAAATGGAGGTTTGAGTTTTGAAATCTCGTAGGTCACCTTGGTCAGGAAGTTTACCTCCTTTTCCTCTCTCTTTCTTGCAGGCTTGAAGATCTCGTTTATGGGAATTCCCTCCTCCCGGTACTTGCTTATGATCAGTTCTTTTTCCAGGACCTTGTGGTAGTACTCCACTCCAATGTTTATGATCTTTATATTCGTATCCCAGCCAAATTCTTTCATGGTTGCAATTATGTCTTCATCCCTTTCAATGGTCGTGAAGTAAATCACGTTTTCCTTGGCAGCGCCAGAGGCTGCAAACTGCTTGGCAAATAGTTCCGTACCGGATCCGGGGGAGCCGTAGAGCAGGATTGTGTATCCCCTGGGAACACCACCCATGAGGGCCCGGTCAAGGGTGCTTATCCCTATGCTTGTGGTCTCATATCCGTTCATCTGCCCTCCCCTCCAGCATCAAAGGCATCATCACATATTAGATTCATCATACTCACAATGTCTTGGGTATTCTGCTCCTTCATGGATATTATGACCATGTAGGATTCCCAACTTCTCAGGGATGTTACAAATATGTGCAAGAACTCGCTCAGGATCTTCAAATCGTTGTGTATTGCCATTGAATTTACAGAGTCGAGCACGACAATTGCCTTCTTGTCACCATATTTTCTGTGCAGGTAATCTATCTTGAGCATAACATTTTCAAGCATTGTTGGGCTTTCAATGTATAGGAACCGATCGCTCATCTCACCGGCATTGGCCATCAGGTGAGATATGGTATCAACGAAGAATATGCGGGACGTATCAACACCAAGAATTTCAAGTAGGCCGACTATGTTCTTGGATGGCATGGTGGAGGATATGTAAAACACATAGAGATCGTGCTTTGTAGCAAATATATCAACTATGGCGCGAAGGGCATCAAAATATGTATTAACGCTAACGTAAAGGGCAAGGGATGATGCCGGTGGGAGTTCGTCAAGTTTGTCAACTATGCTTGAAGTAATACTCATCTCAACGCACCTCCACACTGCCTCCCTTCAAGAGGGGAGCAAGAAGTATCCCTATGGGAGTTAAATCGAGCACGTATTTTGCGCGGGAATGGGTTGTGCCCCTCATCTTTATTACCTGTATTGTGCGAAGCAGATCTCCACGTCTCTCAAGGTTGCCCATGAATATTATGCCATCCGCAATTGCCTCCTCAACACCGTACTGGGAATAGCCTGCTGAGGATGGAAGAAGTTCTGATACAAGAAGTGTGGTGCATCCCATATCGGATAGGTCCTTTCCA
>JALSPD010000084.1 GCA_026986135.1 DHVE2 group archaeon | reverse complement strand
CCTTGATGTGATCACCGCCAGGGAATTTGGCGGTCCTAATGTGGTGAAGAATATCCTTGATACCTTCGGAGAACCCCGTGTGGCAAAGAAGGACTCAACATTTTTCACCTTTGATCTCAGCGTTCCCGCAAAGACGCTTAAGTACGCTCTCGCACAGGATAGGTGCAGAAAATTCGCCAAGGCAGCGGGAATCAAGGTTTTTGATGTTAACGGGGGAATAGGTACCCATGTCCTTATTGATCAGGGCGTCATTCGGCCAGGTCTAACCGCCGTTGGTACGGATTCTCATTACAACATTCTAGGCGCAGTTGGGGCCTTCGGCCAGGGTATGGGTGATAAGGATATTGCCTTCGCCTTTGTCACAGGCAAGACATGGTTTGAGGTTCCAGAGACAATGAAGGTTGTTGTGGAAGGCAAGTACTCCTGGCCTGCTGTGGCAAGGGATCTTACCTTTGCGGTGATGGGTGAGCTTGGTCCCAGTGGTGCACTGGGAAGGGCAATAGAATACGAGGGAGATGCAATATCTAATCTAAGCATTGATGGTCGCATAACTCTGGCTTCTCAGACAACCGAGATGGGTGGCATAATTGGATTTCTCCCCATGGATGAAACTCTGAAGAAATTCTATCGTGATAAGGGTGTGGACTTCAAGCCCATAATGCCAGATAGAGATGCTGAGTATGTTGATGAGATACACATAGATGTGAATGGCCTTGAACCCTTGATGGCAGCTCCTCCAAATCCATGCAATGTGCATCCAGTTTCCGAATTTGAGGGTATGGAAATTGATGGTGCTTTCATTGGATCCTGTACCAATGGTCGGTATGAGGACCTGGTGGCGGCGGCAAAGGTGCTTAAGGGAAAGAAGGTTAAGGTGCCTCTAACCATAACACCAACAACAAGAGAGGTTTGGAAGAGAATAATCTCGGAGGGTATATGGGAGATATTCGCAGAGGCGGGTGCGGTGCTCACCAATCCCGGATGCGGCGGCTGTGCCGAGGGGATGCCTGGACTCATAGGGGATGAGGTTTATCTCAGCACAACCAATCGCAACTATCCGGGCAAACAGGGACCTGGAAAACTTTACCTTGTTTCGCCCGTAATTGCGGCTGCAAGCGCTGTGGAGGGTAAGGTCACAGTACCCTCCTGATCATTTTGATTTTTCCGCAAGGGAAGTTATCACTCTTGCAATTTCATCACGGGGTGCATTGGTTCGCACCCCCTGAGGTGAAAAATGGGTGCGGTATGCCTCATACCCAATTTCCCTGAGTTTTTCTATTATCTCCTTTATCTGTGGTTGTGATTTGTGAAGTTCGGAGCATATCTCAGGGATGCTGTAGTACAGAAAGAATTTTTCATTTTTCCATAGTGAGAGCATCTTCTCAAATTCCTTTCTTGTGGGTATGTCCGGTACCTTTGCATTTTTTAGAAATTCAAAATCATGGAGATCTCCGACCCAGAGGGGGCCACCAAGGGGAGTGTTGCGGATATTATTCATCGTTTTTTTTGCGTTTCCCACACCTCTTTTTACCCGTACATATACCCTGTATGCATGCTTTCTCCAGAAACTGAATATGGGTGCAATTCCCAGGTCAAACCTGGCGGCCATCCTTCCAATATAGCCGAGAAGAACCCTCACACCTATCTCGTGATTTCCTCTCAAACCCTGAATATCTGCCAGGTATCTCCTTTTTATTCGTGCATTTCTTCCAGAGAGTGTTGCAGTATCCGTTGCGCTTATACCCAGTATCCTCCCGCTTCTTAAGGCAATATCTATGAATGGTACGGGGCTTCCAAAGGGATCAATGTCCACATAATCGTATCTGTTCTCGGCCATCAGGGAATTTGCATCCCTGTTCTCTACCCTGGCCCTTATGCCGTTCAGCTCCACATTTTTGAGTATGATCTCGTAAGCATGACTGTCGCTGTCATTGATAACGGTATTGACTGATGCTTCAAGTATCATCCTTATGCCCCTTACCCCCGTGGCAGCGGTGGCGTCAAGGGCATTCCTTACCCCAAGATTTTTCAGCAAAAAAATGGTGGAGTCCCTGTTGAAAACCATCTCCCTGTTGTAAAATACACCCTGAATCCTCCCAGGACCCTTCTCGTTGATATTTTCAACGAAAATTCTGGCCCTGCCTTCCTGGATTATCACCTTTACTCCCCTTTGATGAGCTTCACAATCTTGAATGGAAGAAGATTTCTGTTTATTGGCGTTACTTCCAGCATGCGTATGTCGTCCCTTCTTCTTATCTCCTGAAGAAGAGGATTTCGTGATTTTTTGTGGAGCGTGAGTATCATGTGCTTGTCCATTTCAAGTATCTCCCTGACAACAGCCACGAACTTCTTGCTTTCAACCTCCATCTTTCCGACCTCATCTATAACTATAACATCCGCCTTCTCCATAGCCTCCTCAAGCGCCTTTACGCCGACCTCTTCCAGAACCTCTATGTTCACACCATAGGGACCAACGCGGTATCTTGATTCAAAATCACGATGCGCAAATATCTCACGCCGCTGATTTGCCCAGTCAAGCACATAGAAACCAACCCTTCTGTTCCCTTCCTTAACCTCCTCGGTGATCATGCCCCCTACTATGAAGCCCTCCTCCTCCAGCATCTTTATGGTCCGAATAAGTGTGGTTGTCTTACCCACGCCAGGGAGTCCGCTCAAACCTATCTTCACATACATGGCTCACACGCTCCTTATCTCTTTTATGTACATAAGAGGATAGTCAAGCTCCTCAATGTATTCCAATCTGCAAACCGCAATTTTGTCCTCATACTGGACTTCAAGCTCCACATCCAGCATTTCTCCCCGCAGGGTCAGGTACTTGTAGAAACCCTGCTTTTTTCTTATTC
>JALSPD010000083.1 GCA_026986135.1 DHVE2 group archaeon | reverse complement strand
GGAGAATTTTCAGGAGGAGGAAGGGATAAGGATACCAAATGCTTTGGTGCCTTATACAGGGTTTGATTACATCCCTTATTCGCCCAAAAAGCTTAATATAAATAGAAAGGTATAACCTCCTGTGAAAACACTGGTACTCACAGTGGATCGTGATGACGATTTGGGGAGGAAGGCTGGTATAAGGGGACCTGTGGTGGGGCGGGAAGCATGTCTGGATGCAGCTATAGCTCTTGCCCTTGCAGATCCTGAAGATTCTGATGCCAATGCAATATTTGCTGCGATCTCCACCTACGATCGTCTAAAGAAGGATGGGAAGGATGTGGCTATTGCGATTCTGACGGGTCATGAGAATGTTGGTATGAAAAGCGATGAGATAATAACCAAGCAATTTGAGAAGGTTATTGAGGAGGTGGATCCGCAGGATATAATATTTGTAAGTGATGGAAGCGAAGATGAATTTATAATGCCGATTATCACATCAAGGAGACCCATAAAGCATCTTCGCAGGGTTATTGTAAGGCAATCAAAAAACCTTGAAGGGACATACTACATAATAATGAAAGCACTCAAAGACAAAAAAATAGTGCGTCGTATTCTTATGCCCATCGCACTTATTTTCCTTGCGTATGCAATGGCATCCCTGATGATCCTTTACATAAGACTAACGAATCCCTCCTGGAATGTGATTGATCCAGGTACATTTGCTCTTACAATTATAACCTTAACTCTGGGTCTTTACTTTCTTGAGAGAGCATACAATGTGGGAAAGAAGATCAGGGCAACCATTACATATGTTAAAATTGCAATGACCGAGGCGAAGATAACTTTCCTTGCGGATGTTCTTGCTGTTATTATGCTTCTTGCAGGCATGAACTTTGGATACGAAGAGGCCATGAGCAGCATGAATCCAGTAACGCAGTCTATTTTGTTTCTGCATACATTCGTGTTGTGGTTTGTGTTTGCAGTTCTGGTCAGGGAGGGTGGTAAAACATTTGATATCTGGATTCATCGTGGGGATTATAACAAAAAGTTCTGGATTGGTTTTCTCTCAACCCTCTCACTTGGTATAATTATCTATGCGCTTCTTGATTATATTCTTCTACTGATGAGGGCAATAAGTGCCACTTCAATAGTGCCTATAACCATTATGGTTGCAAGCGGTATATTAATTGCATTGATGGCGACCTTCCTCCATAGAAGATTGAGGAGTGTGGAGGATGAATCTGAGACGGTGGATGGCTCTCTATCGGGAAATTGAACGCGATTTTTCGTTTTCCAGGGAAAGGGAGGTTCAGGCGAGAGATATGCTATCCGCTATTTTGGGCGATGATTTTCTCAAACTGGGAGATATTGGGAATCTCATAGGATCTGATGTATATGTGGTTGGGGCATCACCTAATCTTGAGAGGGAGGTGGAGGTGATAACCGAGAGCTATCCTATAATATCCGCTGATGAAGCCTCTGTTTACCTCTATGAAATTGGTCTAACTCCCACAATCGTCTTGACCGATCTGGATGGCGATGTTGAGAAATTAGCAGAGATACCTGCGGTGTTTGGTATTCATGCCCACGGGGATAACATTCATAGACTCCATTTAGCATCCAGATTTATAAGGAGATTCGGAACAACTCAGATAGATCCTATCTGGAATGTGTATAATTTCGGTGGATTTACAGACGGTGATAGATGTGTGTTTTTATCTTATTATTATGGTGCAAGAATTCACATGGTGGGGTTTGATTTTGATAATCCCAGGGAAAAATTGGGAAAGGATATGAGCATAAAAAGAAAAAAGCTTAAATGGGCAAGGAGATTGATAAATGAGCTTCAGGCAGAGGGTGCCAGCATAATCTGGGAAAGTTTAAAATGAGAGTTGTGATTATTAACTGTGGATACCATAATTAGTCCAGAGCTTGCAACAATACTGAGCGCAATACTGGTTATATACATAGGGATAGTCGTGGAAAAATACTATGTGTCCTGGTCCAGCGTGTATACGAATACCCTTAGTTTCATTGTTATGCTTGGATCCATTGAAATGAGTGATTATGTATTTCTTCTTCTCCTTGGTTATACTATAATGGGTTATGTTGCTGTTAAGCTGCGCCTGAAAAGAATATTTCCCCTTTTTGGATGCAAGACCTACGGTTCGTTGATTCTTGTTCTTACTCTTGGTTCTAAAGGACTTCTTTTCGGGCTTTACGATGTTGTCACTGTTGTGGTTGCATGGGTTGTGGTGTCCGTAATAGTTCATTTGATTGGGTATGAGTACGTTAAATACTCCAGGAGGAAAAAAAGATGGTCAGGAAAACGCTGAACAAATACCGATGGCATCCCGAGCTTGATTTTTCAAAGGTATGTGTGTATTATGTGGATAGGCTGGATCCCAAGGGATATCGGATTCTTAAAGGATCCGATATTGTTGATCTTGGAGATAAATTCATATTTACCCGGGAAGGAATGATCCCCTATCACAGAGTTATAAAAATAGAGTACAATGGTGAGATTATATGGAGGCGTCTTCATTCGGATTGAACTCATAGACATAGGCAAATAGCATAGCCGAGAACACGCCAACCAGCATTCCCGTGGTAATCCTTATAAAATTGTTGCTCTCATAGCTTGTGAGCAGTTGTATGGTTCCATCAAGTCCCAGGGGGATAATTGTTAGAAAATAAAACAGAAATCCAACCCTTACCCTGAATATGGCTGCTACCAGGAATCCCACAGCCAGACCCAGGAAGATACCGGTGCATCTTGCGCAGTACGGCATCTGGTTCCCTGCAATAAAAAAGGAACGATCGGCATGCTGATGACACATGTAATCCCCTGTAATGTATACAGCACGAATAACTGGGTTTTTT
>JALSPD010000082.1 GCA_026986135.1 DHVE2 group archaeon | reverse complement strand
AAAGCCCCCACCAGATAGGGTCGCAATCCCACCGGCGGTGCTGGAGGAACTCCACAAGAAGTATCCTGAAATACAAGGATACAGAGTAGTATCTCCCTCATCCAGCAGCATTGAAATTGCGGTTAAAGCCAGTAAAAAAACGGGTGATTTTGAAGTTCTCTCAGAAACAGATATCCAGGTTATTGCCCTGGCCATTGATTTGAAGGCCAAGGTAATAACGGATGACTATGCTATACAAAATGTTCTCTCTTTTCTTGGTTTGGAATTTGAGTCAGGGGAGATGGAGGGTATAAAGGAGAAAAGAAAATGGAAGTGGAAATGCACTGGTTGTGGAAGATATTTCAGGCATTATTATGCTGAGTGTCCAGTATGTGGCTCAAAACTGAGGCGTGTTAAAGATAAATAATACTCACTCCTTCTTATTTCACATTTTATTTGCCATTTCTGTGAGTTGGGAATGTTTTAATATATCCACCACATTTGTGTAAATCATGCGAAGATTGAATATTCTTAGGGTTAATCTAAGCGATAGGAGTGTCAGGCAGGAAATTATTGATGAGCATGTTTCCTCACTCTTTCCAGGTGGCAAAGCCCTTGGATACTATTTAATCGCAAGGGAAGTTGAGCCTCATGTTGATCCCCTTTCCGAAGATAATAAAATTCTTTTTGTTCCTGGCGCACTGAGTGGCATTGCTCCCGGAGCGAGCAAGGTTGCAGTGGTGTCCAGATCTCCAGAGACAAAACTGATTCATGATAGTTATGCTGGAGATCGTTTCGGCCCATTTTTAAAAAGATGGGGATACGACGCACTTGTCATTGAGGGAAGCTCTGAGTCTCCGATTTATATTTATGTTGGAGATGAGATTAAGATCATGGATGCAAGCCATCTATGGGGTATGGGAATATATTCCACCACGGAGCATCTATGGATGAAGCATGGTGACGGTGCCGTGGCCGCCATAGGACCTGCAGGGGAAAACAGGGTTAGAATAGCAACCATTATATTTGATACGGAGAGGGCTGCAGGAAGAGGTGGACTGGGAGCGGTCATGGGATCAAAAATGCTCAAAGCAGTATTTGTTAAGCCAATATCTCCAAACAATATGCGTTTCAATCCTAAGAACGGGGATAAGCTAAATGAAATCAAACAGAATCTTTATGATACTCTTTATGAAAGAGCTTCACCATCTCTTAAAGAATATGGGACAACGAATTCTCTTATTAGCTCTGCAAAACGGGGAATGAGCCCCTCATACAACTTTTCCAGGCCATACATACCAGAAAATCTCGCGAAAAAGCTATCTGGAGAGGTGGTTAAAAAACATGAAATAGAGCCTGAAAGGTTCATCCATGGAAAATCATGTCCTGTGAAATGCGCCAGATATGTGGAAATTGAGAGAGATAAAGAAAAATTCAGAGTAAAACCGGAGTATGAAAGCATCGCAATGCTTGGAGCAGCCACGGGAGTGTTCAATTTTAGCGATGTTGCCTATTTCATACATCTCTCCAACGATCTTGGGCTGGACGCTATTGCAGCAGGAAATGTTATAGGCTGGCTTTTTGAACTTGTTGAACTTGGGGAGATAGGCGCTGAAGAAATAGGATTTGATGTTATGGGTTTCGGGGACTCAGTGGCTGAGGAGAAACTGCTAATACACATTGCATACCGGCGTGGGATAGGCGCAGTGCTTGCAGAGGGGGTTAAAAGAGCATCTGAAATTTTACTTCGCGGAGGAGATATAGCAGTACATGTGAAGGGGCTTGAAGCCCCCGCATGGGATCCACGTGGGTTACGTACTTACGCACTGAGCTATGCAACCGCAGATGTGGGTGCCTCGCATTTGCGAGGCTGGCCCTATCCACGATCACTGCCAAACGATGGGCCTGCCAGGGAACTTGTACCCAATCTGATAGAATCCAGAGATATGGACGCTCTTATGGACACGATGGGCCTATGCAAGTTTGTGCCCTATGAGAGAGAGGAAATTGAAGATCTTTACAAGGCAGCATATGGAGAGAGAATGGACGATAAAATCGGATGGCGTGTGGAAACCCTTTCTAGAATATATGCAATACTTACGGGAATTGTTCCTGAGAGAGATGATAGCATACCTCCGAGATGGTGGGAGCCAGAGAATGAAGGTCCAGCAAAGGGTAATGCTGCATTTAAGGACATGGATGATTATATATCAGCGCTCCATGAGTTTTACAGACTGCGTGGCTGGAATGAAAATGGTGTACCTGAAATGAGTACCCTGAAAATGCTTGGTCTTGACAAAATTGGAAAGATATACATGGTTTTCAGCTCAGTTATGAGCTACAAGGAGGTGTGAAGATGATTATCCTTATTGGCTTTGAGGAAAATGAAGCAAAAGCTATAGAGGATATAGATGAGGTTTACATGGTATCTGCCAGCCTTATGGATTGGAAGCTCTCAGAAATAATATCAAAAAAACCCAATGTTACATACCTAAAGGCCGATACCAGCAGAATAGTTATACTCCATGGTGTAGAAAACAGAAAGATCTCACCAATGATAAGAGAGATACGATCACGTTTAACCGACCATATTATCTTCGCTACCAGCACACCAACCTCTATGAAATGGACTCTTAAAGATCTCGTTAAAGAACTTGAAGAGGAGGATGCCTATTTTCGCGGGAGAAGATGAAATTCAGGAAAAGTCTATATTTTTACCCAACTTTACAACCATACCGTCTTCCGCTGCAATTGTTCTTATTCCTGTCTCTTTCCATATCCAATCCGCCTGATACTCTGGATTTTCATTTATCATCTTCAATCCAAAATGTGTGAGTATCGCCAGTTCTGGTGAAACTCCTTCCACTATTTTTGCAGCCTCTTTAGTACTG
>JALSPD010000081.1 GCA_026986135.1 DHVE2 group archaeon | reverse complement strand
CTCACGACCGCCATAGGTGCTTTCAATTATCACGGTTTCCACTCTAGGGAACCTGTTATGTGCAGGGTTGAATAGCCATGAACGCTCAAATTTTATATCTCCAGTGATTACAACATTGTAGAATCCTTCACCAATATGGAAATGCGCAATCGCTGAACCAAGAATATGCCCTGCATTGTGGAACGTAAGACGCACATCTGGGGATATGTCGGTGGTTTCTCCGTATTTCAGTGTTATGGTATGCTTGATCATCTCTTTTATATGTTTGGATTCAAAAGGGACCTTTTTGCCCTCCGCCTGTGCAACTTTCAAATAGTCTATTAGGAGCATCACAGCCAGATCTCTTGTTGGGGGTGTCATAAACACAGGACCCTGGTAATTATGCTTAAAAAGAAGAGGTACAAGCCCCACATGATCAAGATGTGCATGTGTAACCACAACAGCATCTATATATTTAAGCGGGTTCTGGGGATCTGTACTGTCCCATACATCCGGCATGTATAAGTATGGTGTCCCGCTCCATGGCTCTTCGCTGTCGGTTGCTGCCACATTTAATCCGCAGTCCACGAGAATTCTGCTGGTTTTTGTCATCAGCAGAGTTGAGCTTCTCCCCACTTCCCTGTATCCACCAAGGGCAACTACGCGGACCCACTGCTCTCCGCTCAGAGGCGGACGATTCAGCCTTTTTCCAATATCCCTCAATATTTTGCGTCTCTCCTCTCTAACTATTTTTAGGTATTCTCGCATCTCTTTTACTATTCTTGACTCTAGAGGTGGGGCTCTAACTACACGGGGTGCCCACTTTACCCTTTTCTTTATCTCGTTGAGAAGTTCTCCCTCTTTTCCTATTACCGCGCCAGGTGATTCAGCTTCAATAATTACCTCTCCTGTTTCAGGTATGAAGTACACGCTCTTTAATCCGGCTTCCTCAGGGACTATCTTCCTTATCTCTTCCTCTGCTTCCTTCTCATCAAGAAGCATTCGTGGATCGGGCCTCACAGAGATCCTTCTTCTTACGGTCTGAGCAATCTTTTTTACCACCTCTGGGTGCTCCGCGAAAAACTCCATGTCCATTGTGTAAACCACTACAAGTGGGCCCTCAAGATCAATGTTGGTGATCTCTGCCTGTGGGGCGAGTTCATCAAGGAGTTCTTTGGTTCTTTTAAGTATGTCCTCCCAGGGCATAAAATCACTTCAGCTTCATTTTTTTCATTCTCTTTTCAATTTCCTCGGTAGATAATTCTACAAACCCCTTATCCTTGGTTATCGTGGCCACGGAAATACCATCGCCACTTGCAGCATCCCTTCTCATTGCGGCGTTGATGCCTCTGATTGCAAGGTTGATACCATCATTTAAAGTGAGATCGTCCTTCCAGCGATCCTCCAGCACACCGTACACAAAGAGTGATCCTGAACCCACACTTGCATATTTGTCCTCTATTGCACCTCCAGCAGCATCAATTGAATAAACATGATACCCCTTCAGATCGTAACCCCCAATTATGAGTCCCACATAGTAGGGGAAGAATTTGCGTTCGTTAAGTATATTTGAGAGTAGAGTTGCAGCAGCACCCACAGGCATCAGCATCCCGCGCCTGAGCCTGTAAAGTGAAATTTCCGCCCTCATATACCTAACAAGTACCTGGAGGTCTCCCACAAGCCCGGCAGTGGTCATTCCTATGTTCTCATCAAGGCGGTAAAGTTTCTGGGCCACCTTGTGCGCAATAAATGTCTCCATACTGGCTCTGTGCTCAGTGGCAAGCACTACACCTTCGGAGGTTACAATACCCACCGTAGTTGTTCCAGTTTTAACCTTATCCATGTTTAACACCCTCTTTAAAACTTAGGCTGGGGGTATAATCCCATTTATGTATTTAAAACTTTTCCGAATGCGGGCAAATGATTCGCTTTATTACTATGCCTGGAGCACTTTTGTTGCATCGTTTTTAGTGCCAAGATATATATATGCATTCATTATTCCGACACACAGGTGATTACGATGAAGTATGTGTATGCGTATTTCAGGAAGGAAGACATGGAAGAGCTTGAGAGGATTGCTCCAAGCATGGCTGAGAAGAAAAAACTGCTCGGCGGCAAGGGTGCGGGTCTCGCCGAGATGACCCGTATAGGACTTCCGGTGCCACCCGGATTCACCATAACCACAGAAACATGCATCAAGTATTTTGAGCAGAATGGCTTCCCCGAAGGTCTCTGGGATCAGGTTCTGGATGCTCTTCACAAACTTGAAGAGGAAACAGGCAAAAAGTTCGGAAGCAGTGATAATCCCCTCCTTGTATCTGTTCGCTCAGGTGCGCCCATCTCAATGCCCGGGATGATGGATACAATTCTCAATCTTGGTCTCACAGATGTTAGTGTAGAGGGGCTTGCAAAGCAGACAGGTAACCCGAGATTTGCCTGGGATGCCTACAGGCGCCTGATACAGATGTTTGGAAATGTGGTTCTCGGTATAAAGCATGAGGAGTTTGAGGAGAAACTTGAAGAGGTAAAGGTTAAGTACAATGCACGCCAGGATGTTGAACTCAATGTTGATGCCCTCAAGGAAGTTGTGGAGGCGTACAAGAAGATATACGCCAATCATGGTTATGAGTTTCCGCAGGATCCGATGAAGCAGCTTGAGATGGCAATTCGCGCCGTATTTGAGTCATGGAACAATGAGCGTGCAATAGTGTACAGGAAGATAAACAAGATTCCCGATGATATGGGTACCGCTGTGAATGTTGTCACAATGGTATTTGGAAACATGGGTGATGATTCAGGCACTGGAGTGGCATTCACCAGAGATCCCCGCACAGGTGAGAAGCATCTTTACGGTGAGTTCCTTCCCAATGCTCAGGGAGAGGATGTCGTCGCT
>JALSPD010000080.1 GCA_026986135.1 DHVE2 group archaeon | reverse complement strand
CCTGTAAATAAAACGATGTTTTTCTTCGGAATATCCACTTTACTCCTTCTTCCCGGCATATTCGCTGTTCACCGCCTCATAAATCTCCTCTGCAGTTTTTCTTCCTATTCCCTTTACCTTCATAAGATCTCCAACTTCTGCATCCATGACTGCCCGCACGGACCCAAAATGCTCAAGAAGTCTTTTTGAGAGTTTTGCAGATACATTTGGGAGAGATTCAACAATGTATCTCTGCCTTTCCTCAATTGTCATTGGCTTCCTCTCCTTCCGAAGTGCCACTTCCCTTCTTTCAGCCCGTTCTCTCCTGTAAATTGCACTTATTATCTTTGCACTTTCCCGTGGATCTCTTGCGAATAAAACGGGAATCCTGAAATCAATAGCAAGAGATGCTATTGCCCCATAAATGGCACTCTCCCTGAAATTGCGTTTGAATAGATTATCGCCCTCAATTATTAAGATTGGAGCATCATACTCTTCCTTCAATTTTTTAGCCTGATCAAACAGTCGTCCGTCGGCTATGGACGCCAGAAAATCATCAACCGTTTTACGTTCCACGGCAACCCTGTCTGAGAGTATGTAGTCTCCAACACTTATCTGGACAGGGACGATCTCATACTCCCTTGAAAGAATTCTCACGGTCTCGCTTCTCAGTTCTCTGGTATCCACATACAACTTCTCTCTGGTGTTATCATTCTCAGGAGTGGTGTAGTCAAATAAGGTTCTCTGCTTTCCGATCTTACCATGCTGTATTTTTTCATAATCTTCTTTATGTGTCTCCTTGTCCTTATCATTCTTATTATCTCTATCAACCTTATCCTGCTCGTTTAAAACCGAAGACTCAGGAAAGATCTTCCGTGAAGAGCCTCTCACTTTATCCTTCAGGAATCTGCGTAGCCATCTCATCTCCGCACGCATTTTCTTCTCTTTGTGCCTGGAGGACCACAGGTATGCCACATCCCTTGTGCCCTTTATTGATAGGATGTATACCTCCCCTATTCTTGTTCTTCCAGTTCTACCCCTTCTTTGAATGCTCCTTATCTCAGAGGGCACGGGTTCGTAGAATATCACCACGTCCGTGGCTGGTATGTCAAGCCCCTCCTCGGCCACACTTGTTGCAATTAGCACATTGTATTCACCGCTACGAAATTTCTTTATTATCTCAACCTGTTCTTTCTGGCTCATCCCACGGTCTTCGCCTCTGTTTGCCTGGCCCACAAAACGAACGGCACGTATGTTTGGAATGTCCTTAAGATACTCTTCAACAATCCTTGCTGTTTCTCTGTAGTGTGTAAATACTATTATCCGTGTATCTGGATTTTCAGCGATCTTTTTCCTGAGTATGGTTTCAAGGGCATGGAGTTTTGGATTTTCAAGCTCCTCTACCTTATGGGCCAGATCCCTTGCCATCCTGACTATTTCTATGAACTTCTGATGCCTTACCAGAGTTTTGGATGCCTTGCTTCCACCTCGCGTGTTTCCTTCTTCAATGATCTTAAGAAGGTAGGAGTAGCAGGATTCAAATCCCTGAGTTTCAAGATATTCAAGGGCATAATCCACCTTTATAGCCATGTTAAGGAGCATTGCGGCCTGATAATATTCATTCTTTCCCTCTCTAATTTTCTCCTGTACAAGTGCCTGCTCCATAATAATATCCTTGCGCGACACCTTTCGTTTGGTTATGAAAAGTCCATATTTTCTCAATTCTTCAATTATTTCTTCGTAGAATGATTTTATTTTATTGTACAGCTCCTTGAACTCATCGGGCATTGGAAGTTCAACCAGACGAATCTTAATTTCCTTCACGTAGGGTTTAACGTCAGGATCGTCTTCCACACGGATCTCAACATTTTCAATGTTTAAATTTTTCAAAATCTCAGTTATTTTTTCTTCATTGCCTCCTGGCGATGCTGTTATCGCGAGTATGAGATGATCCTCTTTTTTTGCATATTCCTGCGCTATGAAAACGTAAGCATAATTGCCAACTGCACGGTGAGCCTCATCAAATACGATAAGGGATATGCTATCTAGATTTATGTCTCCAGAGATAAGATCATTCTGTATGACCTGAGGAGTAGATATTATTATGCGTGCTTTATTCCATAGTTCCTTTCTCCTATCCTTTTTAACCTCGCCTGTAAAAACAACGACCTCATCATCGGAAAAGTTCATCAAATTGAGAATTGTTCTCCTGTGCTGCTGCACCAGAGGTTTGGTTGGTGCTAGGAAAAGGATTTTACCACCCTTCCTTCTGAGCACTTCGTTCATCACCAGAATGGCTATGATTGTTTTTCCCAGACCTGTTGGGAGAACCACAAGGGTATTGCCCCTAAGGGCACTCCTTGCTATATTCCTCTGATATGTTCGTTCTTCAATGGCACCCTGTTTTATATACCCATAATCGCTCACATCATTTAAAAGATGCAAAGGGATTTAATGTTTTCCCCGATCAAAACATCTGACATCTAAAATCGGGGTATTATTTTGGGTTTAAAATGGTTGTATTGGCCCTAATGGTACTTCTTAAACTTCCGAGAAAAAGTATAGGCTCTTCAAACCCCTACAGATTTGTGATAAGGGCAGTTTTAAGGTTGTTTAATCAAGATTATCATAATCTTGTTTTAAGTTTTCACATTCCGCTGATGGAGATTGATGACTTCTAAATCAAGCCATAAACTCTTATCAGAATTGTTCTTTTGCAATAAGCACCATACACATCTAATGATAACGAAAATCTATGCCTCTACTATGCGCATTGGCAAAAATCTTTATGTCCTGTCTTTTAGGATAAATCTCATTGTGGTGGTTATCCTACCTCTTCATAACACCATTTTTTACATCCCTTAATTTTTCTCTTTTGTTTTTCTTTTTTATTCCACACTCTAGCTAGTTACAATC
>JALSPD010000079.1 GCA_026986135.1 DHVE2 group archaeon | reverse complement strand
TATGACTGGCACGGACCTGAACACACTACTCCGCGTGCTAAATATAGTTGTTTGCTCCTTTGCAGATCGCGGAGCGGAAATTGAAGGAGTGAAAATAATCTATCCGCACGAGGAAATAGTCACACCTGAGCTGGAGTATGAGAGGATTGTGATTTCAAAGAGTTCAGCACTGAAAATCCTTGGTTTTGAAATGAATGATGATGAGATTGAGAAGTCACTATACAGATTGGGGTATCGTGCAAAGGTAAATGGAGATGCAATAGAGGTTATTATTCCGCCTTACCGAATGGACATACTCCACAGCGTTGATATCGTTGAGGATATTGCCAAGGGATACGGGTATGATAGCATTCCAAAAAGGTCTCTTTCAAAGTATAATAGGGGTTCTGGATTCAACTGGGCCGAAAAACCACGACTAATAATGATCGGTCTTGGGTTCCTTGAAGTAACAACGCTCACTTTGAGCTCATTCAAGAATCAGTACGATGCAATGCGTCTTAAAAGAGAGGAGAAAATCATCGTGGACAATCCAGTGAGTGAATACACTGAAACCCTCAGAACATGGATAATCCCATCTCTCATGGAGATTCTGATGAAAAACAAGCATCACGAACTTCCCCAGAGGATATTTGAGGTGGGCTATGTCCGAGGCAATTCTATGGAAAGGCATCTCGCGTTCCTGTACGAGGATGCAAAGGCAAGTTTCACCAATGCCAAATCCATAACCGAGAGAATTCTCCATGATCTTGGTGTTGCAGCGTATGAAATACGGGAAAAGGAGCATCCATCATTCATAGGAGGAAGATGTGCATCAATCATAATCGGTGGAGAGGAAGCGGGGATATTTGGAGAGATACATCCTGAAGTGCTTGAAAACTTTGAAATTGGATACCCCGTGGTTGGCGGAGAGATTTGCCTTGACAAAATAAACAAGGTCATTTAGAAAATAAAAACAGAGAAATAAAGATGGCGATGGTTAAAGAGTAACCCTTCTGAACTCCTGCAGTTTTTCCCGCTCCTTTTTCACGTTTCTTTCAAGGGTATCAAGAACGTCCCTGAACGCTCTGTAAATGTTCCAATCATAGCTCTTAGCAAAGAAGAGTTTCCGATCTGTGGTGAACCTTGCCCTGACACTGTACTTTATTTCTTCACTCTCACCACTCACATGATGAACCTCAACATGGAAGGTGAGGAGCTGGGGCCTGAACTCCTTGAACTTGTTTATCTTCTTAAGGAAAGCCTCCACCATCTCATATATCACCATGTATGGCTCCGGATCATCCATCTCAAGTCCCGTAATCTGAACAAAAACGCCCTCCTGGGAACCTTTTCTTATGACGGCCTCCATCACATCCCTCTGAGATATTACACCTATGGGCTCATTCTTATCGTTTATAACACAGCAGATTGAGGATTTGAATTCAATCATCTTTTCCACTGCATCCTTCAACACAGCATCTTCCTGAACGTAAACAGGAGGACTCATTACTTCCTTTACATAGACTATTTTCTTCTCCTTCTCGCCAGCCAACTCTCCCAGACTTGCACGATCTTTCACCCGCCAGACTGCCCTAGATATATCACGCATATGTACTATGCCGCTCAAATGTCTGTTTTTATCCACCACTGGAACACTCAGCTCACTTATCTTCTTCATAATATCCACGGCGTATTCCACAGGGGAATCTTCCTCAACCACAAGTGGCTCCGAGGTCATGACATCCTCCACAGGAATACTCGCCACATCCTTCATCTTTGGAACAAGGCGCATCACATCGCTTCTGGATATGATGCCAACAACCTTCTTGCTTTCAACCACAGGCAAAGACCTGAAACCTGCATCTACCATCTTTTTTACAGCATCCACAACAGTATCATCAGGCTCAACAGTGGGGGGCTTCACCATAACGGTTTCAACATGAGAGAAGAGGGAAATGCTCTTTCTCCTGATAAGGGTACGATAATTCACAAACCCCAGAAGGTTGTTCTTCTGATCAACAACAGGCAACTCATGGAACCCATGCTCCTGCATCTTGCTTATTGCTTTTGAAATGGTGTCATCTGGATGCACAGCGATTACGTCCTTCGTCATTATATCCTTCACTTTCACCTCGTCTGGCTTCATACTTTCACCCCGTTAGGTGTATGCAGTTTAGGATAAATAATTTCCCCATTAAAAGCGTGCATCAAACTGCTCGTAATTTGCATCGCCCATGATGGCTTCAAACTCCTCCATGTCCTCGTACTCAATCCTCAATATGTTGTAATGGCCCTGCTCTATCTTTGCCATATAGCGCATCATCTTGGCAAGTTCCTCATCTTCAACCATTTCAGCTATTTCGTTGTAATAATCCCTGGCACTGAGCTCTGCCTGCATCGCCTTTTCCAGTACAGTCCTTATATCCGTGGTGGTATTGATCTCGCGGAATATCTTTATCTCGGGGAACTCAGGCAGAAACTCTGGATTCTCCGGCAATACAATTTCCTTATTTGGGAAGAATTTGCGATAGAGATTTTCAAGTATTTCCCTGTGCTTCTCTTCCTCCTTTGAAAGGGACTCAAGGCGCGTCTTCAGAAAAGGATTCTTTACCCTTGCTGCGGTCTCGCGGTAAACCCTTGCTGCCTCAATCTCGCTTTTTATCCCCAGAAGGAGAAGATCCTCAATTGTGTACTTACCAAGATCCATTTTAAACACCTCATTCCTCCATGTCCATAACTTCCTCCGCACCCTCCTCCATCGCCTCAATTATTTCACTATCAAACCTGCGGAGAAGTTCAAGGAACTCCCCGAAATGCTCCTTCTCCTCCTGCGCAATGTCAAGAAATACCTTTTTCACAAGATCGTCCTTTGCCTGCGCAGCGAGCTGCTCGTAGAGATTTATTGCGTCCAATTCCGCAATTATTCCGATGCGTATGAGCTCAACATCGGGTTGCTCCTTTGCCAGGCCCTCAAGTTTCTCCATATTAAAGGGTATCCTAGATAGCATCGTTTTCACCAAAATGGCATGCTCCCAAACCAATTTAAACCTTACGCAAAAAAATAAAAAAATCAGAGTGACTTGTGGCAGAGCCACCAGTCGTAGCACTCAATCTCGCCCTTCTTCTTTCTCTCCTCTCTGTCCTTTATGTCTTCGGTTGTGGCTGCAGGTGGCACTATGACACGATCCCCTATAAGCTCATTCTCAGGCCACTTGTGCGGCAGAGCAACACCATGCTTATCGCTGGTCTGCAGGGCTTTTATAGCGCGGAGTATCTCATCCCAGTCCCTGCCAACCTCTGCGGGATAGTACACTATTGCCCTTATTATGCCCTTGGGATCAACCATGAACACTGCTCTCGCGGTTATGGTTGCACCATTTGGAATCATACCAAGTTTCTCTGCAAGTTCTCCACGATCATCAGCGATTATGGGGAACTCTATCTCCACTCCGAGATTCTCTTTTATCCACTCTGCCCATTTCAGATGCGCGAACACCTGGTCCACGCTCAGTCCTATAACCTCCACTCCGAGTTCCCTGAATTTATCCAATCTTTTCTGCATCGCATAGAACTCCGTGGTGCACACCGGCGTGAAGTCCGCAGGATGCGAGAACAGCACAAACCACTTCCCTGCGAAGGCGTCGGGCAGTTTCATCACGCCGTGCGTTGTCTTCACTTCCACTTCCGGGAATTTTTCTCCTATCACTACCATTTTTCATCACCTCCTTTGCGCGTGATTACGATGGTGCGTAATAGCACCTTTTAGGGCTCGTAATCTTGCCCTCCTTCTTCAATTTCTTTATTATCTTATCCACTTCCTTCTTATCCGCCCCCAGCATATCGGCAATCTCCTGCGTCTTCAGGGGTTTTCCCGCATCTTTCATCACCTTTAGCACCTCTTCCTCACTCACCATCTTCATCACCTCCTCATTCTCCATACGAGCTCAACACCAGGAGCATCATACCATCAAAGAAGAGCTCGATCCCGATGAAGAGTCCGATTATCCAGTCGGAGTTCTCCGGCCAGCCAGCGAATATGAGCACTCCGAGTATGAAAGATAGAATACCAGTGATAAGTGGAGACCACCATCCCCCGTAATCAGACCTCACAGCAAGAGCGACTATCGTGGTTATCACTCCCATTAGCAGGAACCAGGCACCGAGGATGAATGTCATCGCCGACAGAGATCCCCCTGGATACAGGAACATCGCCGAACCCACTGCAATCAAGATGATACCTGCCAGGAAATTCAGCCACCCGCCGTAGAACCCTGCGATGAAGAATATCACTCCACCAAGGATTAGGAGCACTGAAACAATAAATACAAATGCCCCGGAGTAGAACCCCGGGACTATCATCCCTAACACACCAAGGACCAGAAGGATTATACCGCCGATCCGATATGTCTTCCTGTCAACGGCGATGGTCTCCATTCACTCCACCGCCACTTCGTTCTGCCACAGCCCGTGGATGTTGCAGTAGCTCAAAGCCATAAGTTTGCCCTTCTTCCCTGTCTTGAAGTAGAACTTTGCCTTTGGCTCGCTCAGCGGGTCGCCATGGTTAGTGAATGCCACCCTGCCAACCAGTATGGGGAACTGTCCGTCATCGGGCTTGAAGTACAGCTCAATCCACGCAATGTGGTGCTCCGGCGTGTTGGGGTGCGGGATCTCCTTTCCAACGCCCACTTCCACCTCTATCTCCTCGCCATTCTTCTTGTACTCAATCACAGGCACATGCTTTTCGCCCTTCCAGTCACCACTCTTTATGGTCTCACTCAACATTTTTAATCACCTCCTTTATTTTTCCTCATTCACAAGAGGAACGTAAGTTCTCTTCGCCAATTCACGGTCAAGCATTAACAAGCCCTGACCCTTATCGCCTATCATTTTGAGCATCTGAATTATTTCCTCATCGTTCGCCTCTTCCTCAACCTGCTCATCCACATACCACTGCAGAAGATTGAATGTCGCCCTATCCTTCTTCTTCTCAGCAAGGTCAACGAGGTTGTTTATGCACTCTGTTATATGTCTCTCGTGCTTAAGGGTCTCCTCAAATGCATGCAATGGCGAGTTCCACTCATGCGGCGGCTCCTTTATTGGATACAATTTCACTCTTCCCCCGCGCTCAATCAAATAGCGGTAGAATTTCATTGCGTGGTCCATCTCCTCCTGATACTGCACATACATCCAGTTGGCAAATCCCTTTAGTCCAAGAGATTCAAAGTATGCAGACATTGAAAGATACAGGTATGCGGAGTACATCTCCTCGTTTATCTGCTTATTTATCGCCTCTTCTATCTCCTTATCTATCATCTTTTTCACCTCCTTATCTCAATATCTCGTAGAATTCCTCATACGGCATCTGCACGAGATGCGCGGGCATCGTCTCAAATGCCCTCCTGAAATCCTCCTCAAGATGCGATTTATCATGTATTTCCTTTGATTCCCAGTATGTGAGTATGACATATTTCAGGGGCTTGATCTTGAGTTCTCGCATCTCGCCGGGAAGCCCGGAGCCGATGGCGGAAACACCATCCACCCGTAGCAACTGTGAGCCAAGGAATCCAGGATACCTCTCTGTCTTCTTGCAGAGTTCTTTGACTCGCTTCTCAAACTCCTCCTCGTGCCCGGGGCGCACCACAACGAAGTTCATGGCGCAGACCACATCCTTGCCTTCCCATTCGTAATCCTTCAATTCATCCTTCGTAATTATCTCCGCCTCAATGCCCATCTTCTCCAGTTTTTCCCTTGCAATTTCAGCCCGAAACTCAGTGTTGCAGTACAGTTTGAGCTTCTTCTCCATGCACATCTTCTTCAGGAATGATTCGTACATCTCAAGATGCATTATTGGGATGTTTATCGCTCCCTTGATATGGTTCTTCACGAACTCGTGCTGGCTCCGAACATCCACTATTATTTCCATGTGCTCACCTCAGAACTTCACAAATTTATCACGCGGCGCATTGCAAACGGGGCATCTCTCTGGGGGATCCTCACCCACATAGGTGTATCCGCACACGGGGCATATGTAGATGCTTTTCTCCTCAATGTCCTCGTTCTTCTCCGCCTTCTTCTTCGCCTCGCCGTAAAGATTTGCGTGTATCTTCTCAGCTTCAATTGCGTAGTGGAAGGACATCTCCGCGCCCTTCTCCCCGAAATATTTTGCGAGTTCCAGGTAAGCGGGATACATATCTTCAACTTCAAATGTCTCGCCATCTATAGCGCTCTGAAGATTCTCAGGCGTGCTTTTGATATATCCCAGATTCCTAGCATGGTTCTTCGCATGCACGAACTCAGCGTAAGCAATCGCCCTGAACAAACGCGCAATGTTCTTCTTTCCCTCTCTTTCGGCAACTTCAGCGAAGATTGAGTATTTCATATGCGCCATGCTCTCTCCCGCAAACGCTTCCTCCAAGCTTTTCTTAACCATCTTTCTCATTTTCATTCACCTCTTCACCTCAGGGGCCCACATGCATCATTGGCCAGTACTCATCGTAATTTTCAAAATTCTTCAGGTTCTCCAGTTCTTTGGCAAGAATGTCGTAATGGCCCTGCTCCATGTTGGCAAGGACCTGAAGCATCTTGCGATTTTCCTCGTCCTGGAGAAGCGGCTTCAGGGACTCGTAAAACTCCTTCGCAGCGAGCTCCGCCTTCATGGCATCTTCAATTATCTCGCTAAGCAAACGATCCTCAGAGGCATCCACCTCTGGAAGAGGAACCGGCGTTTTTTCCGGGACCACTATCTCCTCCCCGGGGAACTTCTGCCTGTAAAGCGCCTCAAGAAACGCGCGATGCTTATCCTCTTCCCCTGCCAGAAAGTTTAAACGCTCTTTCAGAAGGGCGTTCTTCACCCTGTTTGCAAGATTCCTGTACACATCCCCGCTGTCAATCTCGCTCTTTATGGCGGCGAGCAACAGCGTTTTTAAATTATAACTTTCCAGATTCATTTTACCACCTCCTTTAAAGTTTTAAGCACCTCTTCAACATGCCCCGCAACACGAACCTTCTTCCATTCCTTCACTATATTCCCCTCAGGGTCTATCAGGAATGTGCTTCTAATCGTGCCGTAATATTCCCTGCCATAATTCTTCTTCTTGCCCCACGCACCATACTTCTCAATCACTTCATGGTTCTCATCGCTGAGCAGCAATATATTTAGATTGTGCTTCTTTATAAACTTTTCGTGTGATTTCGGCGAGTCCTTGCTTATACCTATTATCACCGCATTCAACTTTTCAAATTCTTCCCGCATCTCGGTGAATTCCTTCGCCTCTCTGGTGCATCCGGATGTGTTATCCTTGGGATAGAAGTAGAGCACAACCCACTTGCCACGAAAATCATGGAGACAATGTTCCTCGCCACGATAATCTGGAAGACAGAAATCTGGAGCTTCGCGACTCATTTCATCACCCCCAGTTCCCTATGCTTCTCCGCAATCTTCTTCGCAAATTCATCTATTTTCTCATAATCCTCATCCTTTGGAAGACCTTTGATTAGGAGTGGTTCAAGCAATTCAACCTTCAAAGCGCCAAGATTCGCTTTGAGAATATCCACCGTTCTTCCACCCCAGCCATAGGATCCAATTATGCCAACAATCTTCACCTTTGGTTTAAGAGCATTCGCCAGATATGCCGCATAAACCGCCTGAGGATGCGGTCCTGCAAGCATGGTGGGCGTCGCTATTACAAGAGTGGTTATGTCCACGAGATCAATTGCAACTTCGCCCATATCCGAACGAATAAGGTCCCTGACCTTCACTTCAACCCCGTACTTTCCGAGGGAATCCACAAGGGCATCAACCATCTTCTTGGTTGAACCATGCATGGACACATAGAGAATCAGGGCTTCATTCTTCGTGCTTGGCGAGATCCACTCCTTGTAAGCGTTAATTATGAACTTCGGATCGCTGTACGCAGGCCCGTGGCTGGGCGCAATTATTTTCGGGCCGAATTCTTCAATTTTCGTTATGTTCCTCGCGATTATCTGGCGGAAGGGCATCATGATTTCAGCGTAGTACCTCTTCGCCTCGTGATATATGCGATCGTACTGCTCCGCAAAGGTATGCGTGGTGGCCGCATGAGAACCGAAGAAATCACAGGTGAAGGCGATTTTATCCTCAAGCAGAAATGTGCTCATCGTTTCAGGCCAGTGCACCCAGGGAGTCATCACGAATTTCAGGGTTTTACCCCCAAGATCAAGGGTATCCCCCTCATTTATTACGATGAAATCCTCATCCCTCAGATGAAGCAGATCCTTCTCAAATCCCTTGCATTTTGCATTGGTCACCACCTTCGCTTCGGGATATTTTTCAAGGAGCTCGGGAATTGCGCCTGAATGATCCTGCTCGGCATGGTTGGAAACAATGTAATCAATTCTCTCAATTCCCAGTTCTTCAAGATTCGCAAAGAGCTGATCTGCCTTCTCCGGTTCCACGGTGTCTATCAAAGCAACCTTGTCCTTACCAAGGATAAGATACGAGTTGTAACTGGTTCCCTGGGGTGTGGATACAATCTCGTCAAAAAGAACACGCTCCCAGTCAATCGCCCCCACATTATATACCCCTTCCGCCAGTTTGCGAATCATGCTCACTCCTCCACCGGCTCAAAGAGATCCTTCGTTGCTCCGCATATGGGACAGACCCAGTCATCCGGCAGATCCTCAAAGGGCGTTCCCGCAGGAATTTCGCTGTCCGGGTCACCCACAGCAGGGTCGTAGATATACCCACATATTGTGCACCTATACTTCATTCTTTCACCTCCTTTTCTTCTTTCATATACGTGGCCGCCTTCTTGGGCGTTTTTCCCTTTATCACACGATGGTAGTAATCATAAGTCATGGGCTCACCATCAGAAATGCGATCACCATCAACAACCTCTCCAACAAAAATGGTGTGAGAACCAACATCCAGTTTATCAACAACCCTGGCCTCAAGATATGCCAGCGAATAATCCATAACTATGGGTGCGCCTGTTTTACCAATTTTATAATTCACCTGCGAGAACTTATCTACATCCCTGCCAGAGCGAAATCCAAATAAACCTATGAACTTAAACGGAGCTTCCGTTGAAAGTACTGAAACGGTAAACACACCACTTCTCTCAATGAATTCATGCGTCAAATTCTCTTTGTTTATGCTGGTTGCAATTTTAATGGGATCTGGTGTTAACTGAAACACAGTATTCGCTATCTGCCCGTTTAAACGGCCATTGCTCATCGATGAGACCACGTACATCCCGTAAGTTATTTTGTGCAATCCAAACTTTATATTTGACATCGTTCATGGTAATGAGTACGAACTATATAAATTTTTGGTACGATATACAAAACTGTCCATCACGAAAAACTTTATTAATGATGTCGCAATAGCGTATTATAATGGACGAGAGAGATAAAAAGATCATAGAGCTTCTTCGTGAAAATTCAAGGTTGCCTTACACAGAAATAGCTAAAAAACTGGGAGTTACAGAAGCCACCATAAGGAAAAGAATTTCTGAATTAGAAAACAGTGGTGTTATAAAAAAATACACGATAGAAGTTGATCCAGAGAAATTGGGATATAAGACGATAACCATTCTGGGCCTTGATGCAGAGCCCCGTTATCTCCTGGATGTGGCAAAAAAACTGGCGGAGATGGAAGAGGTGCAATGGGTTGCCACATCCACAGGAGACCACATGATAATGTGTGAAATCTGGACAAAGGATGGCGAGGAACTCTTCTCACTGATAACTAAAAAGATTGGAAAGTTCAGGGGCGTGAAAGACATTTGTCCAGCAATAATAATGGAAAGAATAAAGTAGAATCAAACGGATAGATTGACAACCACAGTTACAGTATTGAAATCAAAGTAATCAAAATGAACAACCAGCACGTGGCTTCCCTTATTCACATACTGAGCAAGGTTCAATCTTATTGTTTTCTCCTTACCCACAATGAAATGATCCAGAGGTATCTTTTCGCTTGATCCCTGACCATCAAGAGTCCAGCGAATTCTGTTGAAATAATAGGGAGATTCTCCACTTTCCGATAAAGTGAGATTCACAAACTCCAGATACACTGTATCCCCTTTTTCATCCTTGACCACTGAAAAATTCATCACGTCCAGCTCTGGAGATTTAAATGAGAGCGAGGTATTCAGAATCTCGGTATTTTTCCAGAGGACCACGAGGTGGTAAAGACCTATTAAGTTCGGAGGGTTGATATTAAACATACGAATGGTGCTACCTGGAGTGGTATTATGCGCCGTCCAAACACCTACGGTTTTAAAAAATCCATCAAGGAGTTTAACACTGGTGTACATGTCAAGAGAGCGGGAGAACTTCAATTTTAACACGGGAGAAATATCCCCGGCAGTAACTGAGTAATCAACAAGTTTTAAATTTTCCTCACCACCTGAGCAAGCACACCATGGATGATAAAACAGAAATACGATTGCAAAGGCAATTAACACTATAGCAGCCACAGATATTACTGTTATCAACCTTAACTTTGAGATCATTTTAAACCCTCCTTAAGATGGATTTCAATGGACCTGATAATACTTTCGCATCTCATCCTCAAGACCCCAACCATGAGATTATGGCACGCATCATATTTGCACCTTTCACAGAATTGGATTTCTCCACCGCTTCAAACGAGAACGCTGTAAATACAACCTTGTAATTACCATGCTCGTAACTGCTCGCTGTGTATGCACCATTGTAATCCGTGAATATCCCTACCGCTCCTGAACTCAGCGTTATCTCGTCTGCATAATTGTGATACGGATAATCAAACTTCACCGTGCCCAGCGTGCCACTTATGCCGTTTCCACTCACTCCGTATACCTTCGTGTACCCTACATCGTTCTTCACAGATTCTACACCCAAATAATCATTCACAAATTCATTGTTTATCTTTCCATCGTACCCTCCGCTAAGCTCCCATAGCAGATCCTGCGAACTCAGATATAACCTCCCTCCATTGTTCAGATATCTCTCCAGATTCTCCTGATCTTCGCCTGTCAATGTGTTTTCGTATTCATATCCTGTACTCCATATCACTATACCGTACTTCATCAAGGTGTTGAGATCTGGAGTGTAACCAATCTGATAGACATCCCACACACAAACCTCAAAACTCTTTGCAATACCTGAATCAACAAGCGCTTTTTTAATGTAATCACTCACCATGCTTCCCCCATCATCATCCACAAACAGTATCTTGTTGGATAGTAATCCCGAATAATTCTGCGGTGTTGCCTTTACTTCGTTGCTTTTTCCGCTCTCACCATATGAGTTTAAAGCCGTGACATAATAGTAATATGTTTGCCCATTGGTGACATTATGATCCACATACTCCAATATTTTTCCAGATATCCTGGCAATTAACCGCTCCTCTCCACTTTTCTGGCCACGGTAAATTCTGTACTCACTCACCTGTCCAAAATTAGAGCCTGATAGGGAGTATGAGTACAATTTCCTTCCACCACCTTCCCAGTATGCAGGGGTGCCCTGCCAGTACCATATTCTGGCAGAGGCAAAGGCAAGGCGATTACCAACAAAATAACCCACCGGTGCAGGAATAGAAGGA
>JALSPD010000078.1 GCA_026986135.1 DHVE2 group archaeon | reverse complement strand
TAAGGGTATCTCAATTACTGTTGATTGCAGAGTATCAGAGATACTTACTGATCCCTTAATTGAAGAAGTTATTTTCAATCTGCTTAGCAATGCGGTGGAGCACACCCCCTCTGGGGGTGATGTGAGTGTGGAATGTTCAACTGTTGGGGATAGGGTTATAATTTCTGTGCGTGACACGGGACCGGGGATACCTGATGATATGAAGGAGATTATTTTTGAGAGATTGAAAAGTACATCCAGTGGTGTGGGGATGGGTCTGGGATTGGCGGTGAGCAAGCATATTGTGGAGGAGTTACTTGGTGGGCGGATATGGGTGGAGGACAATAATCCGAGAGGTGCAGTTTTCTTTGTGGAACTGCCTTCTGGAAAATGATTAAATCGTAGGGTACAATCCCCATCTCATGTATACTCTCCTGAATGGCGAGAAAAAGTATGTTGCATGGAGGGAGCGAGGCATGTATCGTGTTGATGATCTTGCAGTACTCAGGGATATAAAGGAAGGTAGGATTCGCATAGGTCTTGGAGAATATGCTGTTGTGAAGAGCAATATAATGGATTATCTTGAAACCATCAACAGAAAGGCTCAGATAATAGGTCCAAAGGATGCTTCATATATAATCTTCCACTGTGGTATCAGGGCAGGTAGTACGGTTGTGGAAGGTGGTGTGGGTTCGGGTGCTCTTACAATGGCGCTTCTTTATTTCACCTATCCTGGAGGACATGTTTTCACTTATGAAAAACGAAAGGATTTTGCAGAGTTTGCCAGGAGAAATGTTCAGAGAGGGGAATATTCACACTGGACACTTAAAATAGGAGATGTTACGCGAGATGTTTCCGAGAGGGATGTTGATGCCTATATTCTGGATATACCTGAACCCTGGCTTGGGGTGGATATGGCGATTAAGGCTCTTAGATCTGGGGGTTGCTTTGCAGCTTATGTACCTACATATAATCAGCTGGAAAGAACCTACAAAGATCTGAAAAAATCGGGATTTATAGAGTTGAAAGCTGTAGAAATAATAATGAGAGGGATCCATGTGGGCCCCCTGGGTACAAGACCCGAGAATATAGAGGTTGCACATACAGGTTTCATTGTTTTTGGAAGAAAGGTGTAGGAAAAGATGTAAGTTTATTTTTTATTTTTCCAATAAAAAAGGCCTGTGGATAAGATATTTATCCATAAACCCATGGTGATTTGTGGAATTCCCGTATGACTATCGCAAAGATCAGCTAAGGATGGTGTCGGATATTGAAGGAGTTCTAAATCTCCATTCTCATATAGTTATTGAAGCACCTACAGGGTTTGGCAAAACAATCTCATCATTGTATCCTGCGATTAAACATGCCATTAAACACGATCTTAAAATTCTCTATCTTGTTAGGACCAATTCCCAGGAAAGAAAGGTGATAGAGGAATCAAAGAAATTGGGTGTTCTTGCAGTAGGACTTCAGGGAAGGGCTCACATGTGTCCTCTGGCAGCAATGAATGAAGATCTGAGTACAGGAAATGCGGAGGAGATATCATTACTATGTTCAAAATTAAAAAAGGAGGTTCAGGCGGGCAATGCGGAGGCCTGCCCCTACTATGCAGGATATCTTGAATTTGGAGAGGATCTGAGAGATTTTATTAGAGAGGTTCATACGTCAGAGGAGATATTTTTGAGGGGGTTGGATCTCGGAGTATGTCCATATGAGGCCATAGGTGGAATTCTTTCAGAAGCACTTGTTGTTGCAGTGCCATACATCTATTTTCTTCATCCCATGCTTAGGGATATACTGCTTGATAGAATGAGGGTTAGTTTATCTGATCTAATAATAATTGTGGATGAAGCACATAACTTTCCGGATTTTGCAAGGGAACTGAGAAGTGATGAACTCACTGTAAATTCTATAGATCTAATGGAAAAGGAATGCCTGGAATTTGGAAACAGAGAAGTTTTGGGTATTCCATGCGTGGACGTGGCCGAATACCTGAGGGATGCCATATATCGCCTGGAGGAGTTTGTTAATGAGGATGATGAGGGGATGGTTCCGCATTATGCTTATGAAGAATTTGTAATGTCAAATATGAACTCCTCCGTAAATCACTTTGAACACCTCGCGGTTGAACTTGCGCGCTATGGAATGGAAATTCGTGAAATCAAAATGAGCAGGAGAAAACTTCCCAGGTCCCATATTTACCATGCGGGCACATTTTTACTGAACTGGCACAGATACCAGAGCTATGATTTTTTACATATAGTTAAGCTTGGTGAGAACCCAAAAATTGAGATCTTCAATCTGGATCCCTCTCCCTTAACCGAGATAATAAGAAGCGCTCATGCGTCCATACATATGTCAGGCACTCTTATATTGGACCATTATAGAGATGTGGTGAATCTTCCAGAAAATACTCTTCTCAGGAGATATGCGTCTCCATTTCCGAAAGAGAATTTACTTGTTTTGTATGCAACTGATGTTACTACACGGTATGGGGAGGTGGATACCCATATTGAGAGAATTGCTTATTACATACGATCTCTTTCCAAACTTGGCCGAAACATGGCTGTTTTCTTTCCTTCATATTCTTTAATGAATGCGGTTTTAAATGTCTCTGAACTGGATCCCTTTATAGAGGAAAGAGGTATGAAGCAAAGTGAGTTTCACAGGAGGGTAAACGAGTTCAAAAAGAAGGGTGGAATAATGTTCTCTGTATTTGGTGGGAGAGTATCTGAGGGCTTTGATTTTCCCGGTGAAGAGCTTGAGATAGTGGTTATTGCAGGTATACCCTATCCCAGACCCACTGTGAGGCAAAGAATGCTTGAAAAATATTATGACTACAAGTTCGGGAAAGGCTGGGAATTTGCATTTAAGGCTCCAGCGCTTATAAAGATACGCCAGGCGATTGGAAGGTTGATTAGAAGTGAGTCTGATAGAGGTGTGGCAGTTATTCTTGATAAACG
>JALSPD010000077.1 GCA_026986135.1 DHVE2 group archaeon | reverse complement strand
TTACAATTCTCTCAAGAGAGCCAGCGAACTCGGGCTGAAAAGCATAAGCATGCCTGCCATAAGCACAGGAATATTTGGATTTCCAAAGAAAAGGGCAGCACCCATTTTCAGGAGGGCAATATCCGACTTTTTCAACAGGTACAGGGATAGCAGCATTGAGATGGTGAGAATATGCAACATAGACAGGGAAACTTGTGATATTTTCCTCAGGGGAATATGCACCGAGAGCTCAGATGCTTAGCATTTCTTCTGGGTTTTCTATGAATATTTTTGCGTATGTGTCAATCTCGTGCACTTCCCTTGGAATCCCTGTGCCCGCCAGGTACGCGATAAAAAGGAGCGAGGTGATGTGCACCCTGCCGGGAAGTTGCCAGTTTCCCTTGCCACTGCTCACTATGCCCTCGGCGATTTTAGTTAATTTTCTCCTTGCATTCTCTGATATCCAGCCAATTTGCTCGTAATGCTCCAGCAACTTCTCAAGTTCTCCATGGCCCATGTGCTGAAGCAGATAGCCGAGCCATTTTTCAGCGATTATGGCGCTTCTGATATCATCGCCGAGGTCATTCAGGATCATGGCTACCACAGCTCCATGTACTTTGTGGTGTATGTTGCGGGTGTGGTGAACTCCACAAGGTTTGGAACTCCATGCTTTGGTATGAGTTTGATCATAACATGCGTTTGAGGTTCAAGGTACAGGCCTATTGCGGATGCATTGATGTATATCCTCACCACATCTCCCGCCGTCATTACTCTATCACGCCCCCAGTTTGATGGAGGCATATCCCTTGCAATCACAGCTGCAAAGTGTTCGCCGTCAAGGGAGCTGTAGTTTGTTGCGGTTGCATTGTAGGTAATGGTTGCATCCGTGTATCCGTCAGTTATCTCTATTAGCACACTGTCCATTGCGATGGGCGGACTTCCAGCAATCAGGCCGACTTTCAGTTCAAGGTACGATATTGTTCTCCTGTATCCAGAGCCGTACTTCGCAGATATTGTGGTCCCGAGGGATGGTGCAGTGGAGTATGTTAGGTGTATGGTGCGGTTATCATATCCGACCCAGCCCTGCACACCGCTTCCACTGACAAGCACAAGCTTGCCGGTGCCATCGTCCCTGAGAACATTGGTTCCATCTGTTATTTCCACTGTGTTTGGATTTATCGGACCGTGGTTAACCTGCGCTGTGAACTCCGTTGTGCTTCCATCGCCCGTTCCTATGTTCTCCTGGTACATGTAGTCATCTCTTATGCCCTCCACCGTTATTATCTTAAAGCCGGTGCAAACATCCTGCCTCGCTATATCACCCGTTTCCTCTGCCTGCTGCTGCAGCACATAGGCGGTTTGAATTATAACACTGGCTGCCACTGCCGCAACGATTATTATTGCGATGAACACTATCAGTGTTCCTATGCCGTATTCACCCCGCTCCTTTATCCATATCTTTCTCATCTCTTATCTCTCCTGGGTGACCCTGTGCCCGCAGGTGAGAGTAATTTGAAGGTGTGGTTTTCATCTCTGATAACGATTGAAAATAATCTTGTGTTATTTTAAAAACCTTTTCTCACGGTTATCTAAAAAGGAACATTCAGAATTCAACAATCTCCACTTCCATGGTTTTGAGATCAAGTATTGCAAAGGATCTCTTTGAGGTCAGGTATCCGCATGCCTCCCCTGGATTGAGGATAAGTGCTCCGTTGATTCTTCTCATATCCAATCGGTGAGTATGGCCGTAAAGAACGGCATCGTACTCGCCGCTCTTTGCGAAATTCTCCACTATTTTCCTTGTTTTCTCAATGCTCCCCGATCCGTGGTACAGGAGTATTCTTTTTCCCTCCATCTCCAGGGTGTGGGGCTGTTCCTCAATCACCATGCCATGCTCATCTGCTACCCTCTTAAGAAGAAGTTTCTCGCCGTCGTTGTTCCCGAATACACCGTAATAACGAAAATCTGAAAATATTCTCAGGGTGAATGGCGAGATTATATCGCCAAGGTGAAAAACTGTATTTATATTTCTATTGCGAAGAATCTCAGCGACCTTCCTTGCAGCATCCTGATTGTCATGGGTATCACTTACAACCGCGACCTTCATATCTCATAAATTCTCGGCGAATATTTAAATATTTTCTGGGAAAGAGCTAAAATATTTGAAGTGCAATCCCTCACCATGGATATTGAAGAGGCATTTGAAGAGTACAGGAATATGATTGAATCCCTTCAAAAGGTTGGGCTCACAATGTATGAGGCCCGTGCTTTTCTTGCCCTTGTTGTTTTGGGTGTTGGCTCAGCGGAGGTTGTGGCTGAGACCGCAAAGATACCGAGAACATCATCTTACAGGGTTCTGGAATCCCTTGAGAGTAAGGGCTTTGTGACATCCTCCGAGGGCAGGCCCAAGATATACAAGCCGGAAAATTTGAGAAAAATAAGGGACAGAATTATAGGAGAGGTTGAAGAGCTCTTTGACAAACTTGAATTTGTACAGGAGTTTTTGATGGAGAAGGGGGAGCCCCAGTTGGTTTATACAATCTACGGAAAGGAGAGGGTGATGAGGAAGATGGCAGAGATCATTGACCTCTCCGAAAATGAACTCATAATATCCACGCCAGTTTTCTCAGAGATAAGGAAGAAGCTGATTAAGAATATTGAGCAGGCGCTTAATCGTGGGGTGCGGGTGGTTATCATTACAGGACCAAGTCAGAAGGTGCCTAAGGAAGCGGAGATTCACAGAAGAGAGGGGCTAATCGCGACTGATGTGGTGAGCGATAATAAACGAGCGCTACTCGCTTCGCCAGAACTCAACGCATGCGGGTACACAGATAACCCTGCACTCGCACAGCATCTAACCCATTTCATACGCATAATGATTGGAAATGGTAAAAAGTGAAACAATAATTTATTTAACAAGCTCTGCTCCCCTGGTAATCACAATCCTGCAGGGGCTTGGAAGCTTGTAGGATGCCTCTCTGAGCGCAATTTTTGCTTTTTCCACATTCTGGGGGTTAACCCTAGCAGACATTACAATCTGCCCTCTCTTTACCCTTGCAGCCGTCCCCACAGGCTTACCGAAGGCCTTGCTCATTCCCGATGATATACGGTCTGCACCGGCACCTGTGGCCATCTTATGCTCCCTGAGCACATGGTGTGGATATACGCGTATCCACAGGAAATAATTTGCAGAGCCCACCTTGTTCAGGTATTTGTTTGCGATTATACGGGCTGATTCCAGCGCATTATGCCTTATCTGACAATCCTCATCTACAACAAGACTCAGCTCCACGGGGAACTGATCCTTAGCTTTTACATTTCCCATCTCAAAATGCACAATCTTGGGATTTGGAACTCCCCCTATGTACTCGCGACGGGTATAAGCGGGACCATCAATATTGCGATACATCCTTCCCGGCTTACGCACCATTTAAACTCACCAGAATGGAGATTGGGATTAGGTATTTATATTTTTGCAAGGAACGATTGGAGGTTGCTTGGAGATAATTCTGGTAAGTGGGGCCGCCGAGATTTGAACTCGGGTCGCCACCGCCCCAGGGTGGTAGGATGCCAAGCTACCCTACGGCCCCAGCACGGGCATCCCACAATGCCTGATGGAAAACACCATAATAAATGTTTTTGTTTTTCCTCTCAGTTTCCCGTTATGTTTTCTCTGAATCTCTCCAGGGTAAAAACAGGGTAAAGACTCATTTCATAAATTGAACCACTATCCGAAATTTTTTAGTTTTTTAAAATTTTACCTTGGGTATGAGCCTTCTCCTTTACAATGTTCGTATCAATGGTGAGGCTGGTTATGTTCTTATAAGGGGAAACCGAATTGAAAAGGTGGGATACGGATCCCTGCCTGATGCTACCCAACGGATAGATATGAAAGAGGCTGAACTCCATCCTGGATTCTGCGATTCTCATACACACCTCTCCAACGTTGCCCTTATGCATGGCACTCTGGATCTCACAGGTTTAACAAGGGATGAAATTTTAGGTTTAATATCTTCAGAATGTGGAAAAAGGGAAGTTATTGTGGGTCGTGGGTGGGACGAAAGCTTTTGGGATAGAAAAGAGTATCTCACACGAGACGAACTTGATGCAGTATGCGATAATGTGCCTGTTTTCCTAATTCGTGAGGATGGTCACATAGCGGCGGTTAACTCAGCAATCATTCGGAAATTCGGAATCGGCGATGATCAAGGTTTTGTGAGGGAGAAGGATATATCAAAGCTTTCGGATCTTCTTGGAGTTTTCAAAACTCTGGATTTTGAATATGCTCAAAATTATGCCCTTTCAAAGGGAATAACTTGCGTTCATGATTTTGCATCTCCAGATACTTTTAAAAAATATTTTCTGATGAGAAGTAAAGGTGAATTGAAGGTGAGAATTTACGCAAATTTTTACATGGATTCTTATCGTTTTATCCGTGAACTTGGGCTCTACTCTGGCTTTGGTGATCCCTTCCTGAGGATAGGTGCTTTAAAACTATTTGCGGATGGTTCTATAGGTGCCAAAACAGCCGCAACTAGATACTTGGACGGAAAAACAGTTAAACCGATGATAAACAGATCCAAGCTTTTTTCCATTGTGAGGGAGGCTAACTCCCATGGGGTACGGGTATTTACTCATGCTATTGGTGATCTTGCCATAGAAGAGGTAATAGGTGCTTATTCTCTCGCTGGAAGGCTTCATATGAACAGAATTGAGCATTATGAATTACCCTATGAGGAGCATATGTTAGAAGGCCTGGAGGTTTCAATGCAACCTAATTTTCTTAAATGGGCCAAGGAAGGGGGACTTTATCAAATGCGTCTTGGAAGCGAGGTGCTTTTTACTAACAACCCCTATCGCAGGATACTGGATTCTAAAATGATACTCCTTTTCGGTTCAGACTGTATGCCTATGGATCCGATGTTCGGAATAAAGATGGCCGTGGGGAGTGAGTATCCTATGCAGAGGATCTCCTATAGTGAAGCAGTTGGAGCATATACCCGTGGTGCTACCTATATGCATCCATTACTTGGAAAGATTAAGGAGGGATACATTGCAGATCTCGTGGCACTTGATGAAAGAGGAATTCTCCTTACCATGGTTGATGGGAAAATTGGGTACATGCGGAAAAATTTAAATGCGTGATGAGGATTACCCGAACCAAGGGCCGGTAGATCAGCTGGAAGATCGCCACCTTGGCATGGTGGAGGTCCCGGGTTCAAATCCCGGCCGGTCCATAAATCCAAAAATAAATTTTAAAAATCTAAAAAATTTTCCAAAGTGTGCGGGGATTAGTTAATAAGAATGTGTACTCCGCCATATTCTTTTGCTATATCCCTTATATTTTCGGCAATTTTCTTTTTCGTCTCTTCCTTGAGCCAGTCCGCTGAGAGATCTATCAGTATGATTGGCTTATATACCTGCTCCAGGAATGATGTTATTATGAATGAGATCATCTCAAGATGTTCTGGAATCTCTGGATTGAGGTGATCTTTTCCAGGGGTCTTTGATATCTGAAATATTGCAGTCTTGGTCAGGTTGTGTTTTTCTCTGAATTTGTCTATATCGTAGGTTATGAATCCAAGGCAGGTTTCTCCTGACTTCGCCAGACGGATGAATTTGTTGTACGCCTCTTCTTTGCCCATCTCATGCACTCCTTCATCAGGGACCTCTTCCGTAAAGCCCTCTTCCTTCTCTTCCACCTGTGGCACCACTAAGAACATTCTGTACCTTCTTATGGTGTAAAGGATGGTTATGCCGAAGAGGGTGAATGCCAGTGTTGTTAAGGGATACATATCAATGTGGGTGATTACCATAGGAACGAAAGTTGTTACCACAATAATCACAAACATTATGAAGAATCCCGTAAGAGTGATAAAAATCTGATTTTTCAGGATGTCCATAGTGAGACCTTTGAGTTTAATGAACATGCCGAACATGAATATCAGCGCAGCTGTGAGGGTCCAAACAGAGAATATCGCATGTACAGGCCCGGATTTTATGCCCCAGAGGGTAATTCCGAATACCTTATATGGTTCCATGTGCAGGACTATGTTTCCAAGCTGTGAGTTGAGAGGTATCATTATTACTCCTATAAGGGATACGATGTAAACCATCCCAAGGACGGCCATCCTTATCTTCGGATTCCTTCTGAATGTTGTGAATCTGAATGGGTAATCTATGGTGAAATGCACAAGGGCTGCTGGGGTGAAGAAGAATCCAAGACATAGCACATATGCACCCAGATATGCAAGCCATTCCTCGGCAGGGGGTGGACCTGCCAGTCTTTCAATGAGTTCTCCAATGTTCCAGATGAATGTCGTTAGAAACAGCATAAACGCACCTAGGTTACCGGGCTTTCTTATGTCCCTCTCACAACCATTACCAGCAGCACTGCCATCATTGCACTGCTCAACAATGAAAGCCAGAATGCAAACGGCGCCCACATAGTGATCAGGGGATAAATAAAAACCACATATTAAATATTTGCTATTTTGCTCACTCCCAGATTTTTCTAAGCATTTCACGTACTCCTCTGAATTTCTCCACCTCGCCATTCCAGTTTGGAAGAAGATCTGCGTAGGCTTTTTCAATATGTTCCAGGGTTTCCTTTATTCGGTGTTCCACATATCTGTCAATTTCACCACGCATTACTGCTGCCAGAATTAGGTATTTACCTCTTTCAATGTAGATCTTCTTGTCTCCAAATTCTATCTTTTTGAGTTCCACTTCGCCTTCATCCTTGAAGGATTCCCTTACGAATTCCTGTATTGCCACAAGCATGCCTGATATTATATCTTCATCCACTTCAGGCTTCAATCTTCTGGTTTCATGGCTTATCATTTTTCCAGATTTGGAGAGAAGGAAGACGTCCTCAACCATCAATATACCTCTGCGAATTGAAGGTATCTTTGAAGAGTAAACCTTGTGGGATACCACAGCGATTGTTATCACATACCCAACACAAATTATAAGGAAGATAAATCCTGTGATTTCAACGACAAAGAAGACAGCGAGCACGTACAGGATACCAAGGATTATCTTTAGCACCAGATTGAGCATACTTACCTTTTTACGTCTTCCGAATGTTGAGCCTTTGTTTATGTTGATATCGTAGTTCCTTCTCTCAATGGTTGCAGCAACCCTTGCAGAGATCATAAGTATTATGAATAGCACCAGCGGACTATCCCAGAGAGAGAAATCCACCTTGGTTATATCCTCATTTTTTGGAACATGCCCGGAGTAATGATAGTATGCACCCACCACAAGCCTAAGAAGAATGGCTCCAGGTACCCTTTCATAGGATGAGAGTGTCAGGCCTATCTCCGTGTGTTCTCTTTCTATGGTATCCGCAGGAATGCTGCAGTTTGCAAGGGATACATTAAGGGCTGCTGCCAGGGGTGCCTTTGAAATGTTTATGCTGTTCATACTTCCATGGTCATCTGGATCCCCAGAGAACCTCATTTTTATCGTTATTTCTTCCAGGGAGGTTAGATTTCCTATAAGTCCCTCAACATCCCCTTCATCAAGAGATTTGCCGCCCTCATACCAATCATGAAGGGGTACAGCATCTTTTACTATAACTGTGCCTATGTGCTGATTTAGCAGCACATTTTTTATTGATTTTATGTATTGCACCACCTCTGCCATTTGTAGTGTGCCGTCATGATTGAAATCATAGTTTTTTCTGAGAGCGTCTCTCAGTTCTTTTGCATGCTCACCGCTGAACTGCCATATGATCCTGCCACCATAGTAATTTTCCCAAATCTCAACGTATTCTACATATGTGGTCGTTTTGACAGATCCAAACGCTCCACCTGCCAGGAGCAAAACAAGGATCAGGGCAGGAAGAGTACGGGAGAGCATACTGATGATTAGTGGATCGTGGTATTTATAATTAATCCCCATTAACATCATCTTGTATTCCCTCTGCCGACAGCGTGGATGATTTAACGTATCTATACGAATGCAGGTACATACCCCTTGATCCATGCCCTTTCAAAAACTTTAAAATAAGAGTTGGTATTATGCACGGAGAAGGTGATGCTCAATGGCGGAATTTAAGGTGGTGATTAACGATCCAAAGACGGGAAAGTCGTATCAGAAGGCGATTTCGGGAACAAAGGCTAACTCTTTGATAGGTAGGAGAATTGGTGAGGAAATAGATGGTGTGTTTGTTGATCTGCCAGGCTACAAACTCAAGATTACTGGTGGTACCGATAAGGATGGATTTCCAATGAGGCCCAATCTGCAGGGACCTGGAAGAAAGAAACTTCTACTGACTGGCGGTATTGGTTTTCATCCAAAGCGGAAGGGTATGCGTAAGAGGAAGATGGTTAGAGGCAATACCATTTCCGCTGATATAGTTCAGATAAATATGAAGATTGTGCAGTATGGACCAAAACCAATTGAAGAAGCGGTCCAGGAAGGTGAAGCATGACCCCGATGCCAAAACAGCCTGAGGTAAATATCGGAATGGTTGGTCATGTGGACCATGGTAAGACCACTCTGACCAAGGCCATTACTGGTAAGTGGACTGATACTCATAGCGAGGAGATGCGAAGAGGGATCACCATAAAGCTTGGTTATGCAGATGCAGCATTTTATCGGTGCGTTGGGGTGGATGAGCCAGAATGTTACGTTTCAAATCCCAAAAAATGCCCGGGTGAGAGCGAGCTTCTCAGGGTTGTAAGTTTTGTGGATGCTCCTGGTCATGAGGCGCTTATGGCTACCATGCTAAGCGGTGCGGCCATAATGAATGGTGCCCTGTTAGTAATAGCTGCAAATCAGAAATGCCCACAGCCACAGACTGTTGAGCATCTTATGGCTCTGGATATAATCGGGGTTAAAAATATAATAATTGTGCAGAACAAGGTAGATATAGTTACTGACGAGAGGGCAAGGGAGAACTACGAGGAAATAAAAAGATTCGTGGAAGGCACTGTTGCAGAAAATGCACCTATTATCCCTGTAAGTGCCCATCACGATGCAAACATTGATGTTCTTATTGAGGCAATAGAGAAGATAATTCCTACACCGAAACTTGATACTACCAAGCCGCCAAGGATGTATATTGCCAGAAGCTTTGATGTAAATAAGCCTGGAACTAGGCCAAAAGACCTGGTAGGGGGCGTAATTGGTGGTTCTCTGATTCAGGGGACCTTAAAGGTTGGCGATGAGATTGAGATCCTTCCAGGTTTTTATATCCCAGAGGGGAAGAGGATAAATTATCAGCCCATTTACACCGAGGTAGTGTCCCTTATGGCAGGAGGTCGCTACTGGGATGAAATTAAGCCTGGGGGTCTTGTAGGCATAGGCACAAAGCTTGATCCCACAATAACCAAGAATGATGGTCTTCTGGGAAGGATGGCTGGTAAACCAGGTACACTGCCCCC
>JALSPD010000076.1 GCA_026986135.1 DHVE2 group archaeon | reverse complement strand
TAAAACTTTGGTCTCAGGACATGCTGATAAGGGCGTGTTTTCCTTCACATTCCAAGTTCCCAGGGGAAGACATTTGATCAGAGTTTTTGTTATTGCAAGAGGGTATGAAGCAGGTCAGTTTGAGAAGGAGATCTACGGAGAGAAGAGAATTGAAGAAGAAAATACAAATTGGAGTTCAGAATGGATAATTGCCCTTGTCATCGCAATTACCATAATGGGCATCCTGTTTGCAATTCTCCTGAAGGATAAGGAAAGAAAATATGGGGAAATCATAAGAGAGAGGTTTAGGGAAAGAAAATAATGGGGCAAAGGATTAAATAGGCAATACAAATACCGAGTGGGGATTACCATGGAAAAGGGAGATATCATTCGCTGGGAATACGATGCATGGATCGTGGAAGATGGCAATGAAGAGCTATTTGACACCACAAACGAAGAGCTCGCAAAGGAGCATGGAATACACGATCCCACTGTGAAGTATGGACCTATGTACTCAATCGTGGGTGCAGGAAGATTGATAAAGGGTATTGAAGAGGAGCTCATGCAGGCTGAAATAGGTAAGGAATACATAGTAACCATACTACCTGAGAACGCATATGGTGAGAGAGACCCCAAACTTGTTAAGATTCACTCCTACAGAGAGATTGCCAGAAAAGTGGCAGAAAGGGACAGAAATGCCGTCCCCCAGGTTGGCATGGAAGTGGTTATAGACAACAAAAGGGGAAAGATAATAACAGTAACTCCGGGAAGGGTTGTTGTTGATTACAATCATCCTCTGGCGGGAAAGACCCTCAAATACAGATTTAAGATCCTGGAAAAGGTGGAGGGAGAAGTAAATAAAATAAAGGCAATCCTGGAAATGGACTATGGAAAGGATGTGGATAAATTTAAGATTGAGATCTCTGATGAGGACATTATAATAGAGGTACCAGATATATGCAAGTATGATTCATCCTGGAGCATAGCCAAGTATATGATCGTAGGGGATATCAGAGACTATGTGGCAAATAAAAACATAAAATTTGTTGAGGTTTACGAAAAGAAGGAAGAAAAGAAAGATGAGAAAGAGGAAAGTGAAAAGAGCTCAGAGGAGTCAGAGTCAAAAGAGGACGAAGATAAAAATGAATCTGGTGAAAAGGAAATAGAAGAGGAAAAAGAATAAAAACTAAAAATACACCCTGTTTACAATTTTTGTTTCTGTTTCTCCAACCACCTCTGCCCTCACTTCAACAAGATCTTTTATTCCGGATGTATTGATTTTGTTTTTCAGGAGTTCATCCACCTGAAATATTCCAGCCGAGTTTTTCATGTTAATTATAATTCGCAGTGGTTTTTCTTCACCTTCTTCAACCCTCACCTCCTTTATTGCCAGTGCGGATACTGAGTGAATGTTCACCTTCCCAGATTCAAATGGTATTCTTGCGCGTCCTTCCTCCATATCAAGGGCATCGGCAATTTTAAGAACGCCTGCTTCCATGGTCAGGGGCATTATGGATGCACGATGTGAGAAAATAGCATGCAGAATCTCCGCCTTCATTACAGCCTTTTGCTCTTCGTCATATAACCCCTGGAGCAATCTGTCTATAATAGGTATTGCAAGGGGTATGCTGTTATTCTCATGTTCCATCCTGTGAATAGCATGGCCAATGTCATGAAGAACTGCTGCCATAACTACAACTACCTCAGCATCATCATTGGTCATCCCATAATCCTTCACAATACTCGGAACATTGCCCCTGGAAACAAGAATTCTCAACATCTTCAAAGCCATATTTGCAACAATTTTCACATGTACGGGCCCATGATCGTTGAAACCGAGCCTATCAATGGCGATTATGTTTGACGCCTTCCAGAGTGTTTGTAATTCAACATCTTTGTTTATCCTTTCCACAATAACCTTCAGTTTGTGGTTATCCTTACAGGGTACCGAGAAAATCATAAGGGTAAATGGAGATAAGTATTAAATATTTTCAAGGATTTAGCGAAAACAGTGATGAAAAAAGGGCGCTGATTGATGATGAGCCCTATGAGTGCTGAAGAAAGAATTAGAGGTGATATGATATGAAGAGTGTTAAACAACTTGCAAAGAGGGCCCATGAGCTGAGAGAGAGGGGGCTTGACACCAAGGAAATAGCCAAAGAGCTGCATCTTTCCACAAACACGGTAGAATGGCTCCTCACAAAGGGATTTGAGGAGGAAGAAGCTCCGAAGGACGTGAAGATTGGATGGAGAAGCATAGGAATATACCCATACAGAATTTCAAAAATTGCAGAAATAATGAGTGACATCATCCTTGAGGAGATGGAAAAGAGAGATTTTGATATTGACTCTATTGTGGGTGTGCTGATAAACGGCATTCCCTATGCCACCTTCATAGCCGAAGAATTGGGCGTTGAACTTATAGTATATAGGCCTCATCCAAACAGAGAAGAAGGGGCTTTTTCAAGCAATTACGCACATATTGAAGGAAAAAGGGTGGTTGTCGTGGATGACGTGCTCAGCACCGGAGAAACCCTAACCAAGGCAATTGAAGATATAAGGAATGCCGGCGGAGATCCAAAACTTGCTGTTGTGCTGGTAAACAAAACACCCAACGATGAAGTTAACGGCGTGCCGCTAAGGGCGCTCATCCGTGCCCTTTCTCTCTGAGCCCTTACTCTTTGATTTCCATATTTCCTCGTAGAACCGTTTCTCTTCCTCCGTGAGTTCCTTTTCCTCATCCTGCTTCTCTTCAGGCACGGAGTATTTACCTGCGAAATTTAGGCGAGGATTGAATAAATACTGTACCACGATGATTGCAATTATAACAACCACCGCTAAAAGTATCTTGTACAGAAGGTCGGCACTCATAGGGCACCACTAAGGAGATCCCCCAGGGTAAGTCCCCGTGTTTTTTTCTCTTCCTTGCGGTATGTTGTGGTTACCTTTTCCTTCAATCTGATACCCAGGACCTTTTCAAGC
>JALSPD010000075.1 GCA_026986135.1 DHVE2 group archaeon | reverse complement strand
TAAGGTGAAGGTCCCCACGACACTTAATCCCCTTGCTTTTGATGAGGATTATCTTGATCTTCTCCACGTGGACGACAATATGTACAAAAAGCAAATGGAGATTGTGAATGCCTATGTTAGGATGGGGGTCAAACCCACCATGACATGCACTCCCTATTACTTTGATAATGTACCCAAATTTGGAGATCACATAGCATGGGCCGAGAGTTCTGCAGTCATATATGCCAATTCAATAATTGGTGCTCGGACAAATCGCGAAGGTTCTGTGAGTGCTCTTGCATCAGCAATCACCGGCAGAACTCCGGAATACGGGATGCATATTGATGAAAACAGGAAAGCCACGCATGTTGTTGAGGTGGATTTTGAGATGAAACCAGAACATTATCCTCTTCTAGGGCTATGGATTGGAGATAATGTTGATGGGATTCCATATCTAACCATACGAGGAGATGCTGATGACTTTAAATTGATGGGTGCCGCTATGGCCGCATCGGGAAGCATACCTCTTTATCATGTGGAGGGTATAACTCCAGAGTATGCCAGCGCTCTGAATGACAAAGTGGAAAGGCTTACAGTTGGTATTTCTGATATTGAAGATTATATGGGCGAGGAGGTGGATGTTGATTTGGTGGCCATAGGATGTCCCCATGTTTCTGGACCAGAGCTTAGAAAAATTGCACAGTTTTTAAAAGGAAAGAAAAAGAGAAAAGATGTGGAATTATGGATCTTCGGTGCGAGAAGCACCATAAAGAATAATGAGGATGCAGTAAAGGTAATCCATGAATTTGGGGGTAAAGTGATGAAGGATACATGTGTTGTTGTAAGCAATGCCGGGAAGATATACCATCGCATCGGTACAAACTCTGGAAAAGCGGCCCTTTATCTACGAAAAGATAGGTTTGGAGGAGCTACGGTGGTTGTTAGGAACATGTACGATCTTCTGCGGAGTGTGATAGAATGAGGCTCATGGGCAGGGTTATATTTCCTGGTGAAGCAATGGGTGAAGTTGTGAAATGCGAAGATCCTGTGGTTATCCTTGGTGACATTGATCCTGAAAAAGGTGTGGTGGAGGGTTGCGGTAATATTGCAGATAAGGTGTTTGTCTTTCCCAGAGGGGTTGGGAGCACAGTGGGCTCTTATACCCTCTATGCCCTAAGATATTATGGTAATGCTCCGAAGGCGATCATAGTTGGAGAAGCGGAACCTATTGTTGTGGCAGGCGCGATAATTGCAGAGATACCTACTATTGATAGAATAGATGTATCCAAGATTCAGAATGGAGATATTGTAAAAATAAGGAAAAACATCGTTGAGGTACAGAATCGCTAAGGTGTTATATCTTTCCGTCAACAACCTCCCTTAGTTTTTCTATCTCTTCCTCTTCTTCAATTTCCTCCACATTGAACATCAATATGGATTTTGTGCTTTTTACGTCTTCTCTTATTTCTTTAAGGAAATCAAGCATTCTTTCAAATCCGTTTATTGCAACCATGAAGTCAAAGGCATCCCACATTATTACCTTAACTCCCCTTCCAAGGTTCCTCTCTATAGTATCCCTTAGTTTATCAAGCTCCTTCGGTTTTATGCTTTTGCCAGAGGGCACGTATGAAATCCATACGATGGTGGTGTTTTTAAGGTTGTACTCCTTTTTGACTTCATCGGGGTCGTCTTTTGTAATCAATAACTTCTTTTCATTCTGGAATTTTGAAGCAGCCAAGGAAGCAATCTTTGAAAATTCACCCCATGCCACATATATATTTCCTTCCTCAATGCCCTTCTTCTCAAATTCTACTCTTATGGGTGCTCCACATTTTGGACAGAATTCATCCTCATCGCTTAGTTCGGTACCACAGAATGGACATAGTTCCTTTCCTTTCTCTTTTTTTGGTTTGAACGCTGTAGCAAAAAGATATTCCTTTATCTTGTTGGCGGTATTTAGCGAAAATCCCGGTATGTCCGCAAGCTCTGAAGGGGGTGCTTGCATAAGTTCGTATATGCTACCATATCCCATATGGAATAGCAGCTCTGCTTTGCTCTCCGCAATTCCAGGGATGCTCTGGAACGCACGTATAACCCATTTTTTGAAGAGTGGATTTATTCCTATCGTAACATTAAAATCCATAATGGGCCATTCAACCACGTACGCATATTCTATGTATGTGAAATCTACATTTCTTGCTCTTGCCCTTTCTTTTATCTCATCAACATACCCTTTGAGTATTCTTGTTACATAGTTATCTGTGGATATGCAAATATCAATCACATCATCATATTCCATTTCAATATCCCTTCTCATGTAGTTGATGCGTCTAAGAACCTCGTTTACCATTCTTATCCTCATAGTTGTTATGTCTCTCTCCGAGTTTATGTAAAGATCACCGTAATTTGACTTCATCTTAAGATATCCTTTTGGAACCTTTTCCACATATTTTACCATGTCTGGCGTGATTTTTATAATGAAACCCTCAATTCCCATGGTGTATCCACCCTTGTTAAGGGCGTCTATTACATCCTTAACATTTTTCCTTTTTAAAAGAAATGCAATTTTTGGAGCCCATGCTTTGTACATCCTGCTTATTGCTTCAACATTGGGCTCAATTGTGAGATCCATTTCATCCCATTTCTCGGTGGCGTTGAAAACAAGAACGTTGGTGAATTTCATTATTCTGCTTACAAAATCTTTAATCTCTTCGGCCTTCTCTGTAACAAACACTATTTTTTTAATGGGTTCTCTCCTGGGCATATCCCTCTCATTTCTAAACTTCATAATTTTCCGTATGACATCTTTAACAACATCCATCCCGGGCACATCGGGAACATCCTCAAATGTGATCTTTATATCTTCAACTCCCAACTCACCCAATATTTTCATGGATTCTTCTGGATCATATATGTACATGAGTTTTGCAGAATCAATCAAAACTTTTCTTACAATGGGCTCTTTTCTCTTCATGCCAATATATAAACGGGAGAAGTCCTTTACTATAAAGTTATAAAGC
>JALSPD010000074.1 GCA_026986135.1 DHVE2 group archaeon | reverse complement strand
TAAATGATGCTTTCAGGGTTATGGATCAGCTCATAAGCTACGCAATAATGTCATTTGTTGACATCCTTACAAAGCCATCCCTCATAAATATAGATCTTGCGGATTTGAGGTACATAATGGAATCGGGAAACGCGTCCACTATGCTTCTTGGGGAGGGGGCCTGGGACGACATAAGAAAGATAGTAATAGAGGCTCTTAACAATCCTCTGATTAATGTGGATTACAGCAATGCTGACGGTGCCCTTATTCATATGACTGTAGGAGAGGATGCCCCTCTCAATGTTATTTACTCCACGGTGGATACAATATCCTCGTTTCTGAAGAAAAATTCAAAGGTGAGTATGGGTGCACGGGTGGATCCCAATTACCACGGGAGAATGCGTTTACTTGTGGTGCTCACAGGAATAAAGATCCCGTTCCTTGAAGAGGGAAGCAGAAAGTTAATTGAGGAATACGAAGGTGAGATTGACGATATTGACTTTGAGGTGAAGTGAAGTAAGGCAAATATTAAATTAGAAATGCATATTACACAAATGGAGGTTTGAAAGTTGCCAACCCCATACCTCAGCCGGCTGAAGTTAGAAAAGGAACTTGAAAAGAAGGCGCGGGCACTGAGAGAGAAAAAGGAGAAATGCGATGGTTTAATGGAGAGTATAGACCAGTACCTATCCATTCTGGACGGAATAACCGATCTTAAAGGCATTCAGGAAGAATACGCAAAGGGAAAGAACTTATATGATTTGAAGGAGTACGACAATGCAATTGAAATATTTGAAAAGGTAAAAAAAGAACTCGCGGATAAACTGAGGGCGGTTTATGGGGAGGAAAAAGCGAAAATTGAAGAGATCCTTGATCTAATCTCAGGAGAGGATGTTGCTAAGATAAAAGCTGATCTAAAGGAAGGCGAGGAGAAACTTGATGAGGATCCCATAAAAAGCTTTGAAATTCTAAAAAACGTTAAAGAGAGACTTGATAATGTTATTGAAGAAAATGTTAGCCATGTAATAAGAGAACTGCGGGAGGTAATGGGAACAATAGAGGGGATGGAGTGGGTTAGAGAAGAGGTGGATAAGATAAAGGGAGCAGATGCCGATACTCTTCTATCCCTTAAGAAAATAAAGGACAGGGCCGAGAATGAGATTAAGAAAAGAATTGATGATTACCTTGAAAAAACAAACAAAATTATTGAAATAGCATCCTCTGCACATTTCAATCTCCCCGTTGATAAAAGCACAGAAGGAAAGATACGTGAATTGATTGACTCAGGCAACTACGAGGCTGCCATCAGGGTAGCAAAAGAATACGAAGAGAATGCCAAAAAAGCTTTTGATTTCTTCTTTAAGAAGCTACACCAGATAGCCACAAGGATAGTGGAAGAAGGAAAATCAATGGAGGTTGATGTCTCCGAACCAGAGAAATTACTTGAAGAATCAAAGAAAAAGTACGGTGAGGAGGACTTTGAAGGAGCCGTAAATTACATCAGAAAAGCCACTGAAACCGCTGAAAAACTGAAGTTTCAGCGTGTAATGGATGTGATAAAAAAAGCAAGGGATGTTTTTCTGGAGGCAAAAGAGCAGGGTATTGACATAAACCCATTCTTGAAGAGGATTGACAATGCAAGGAATTTCCTGAAGATTGGAAAGCACAAAAAAGCGTATGACATTGTGCTTGAAACCCTGGACATGGTTGAAAGACGAAAGGATCTGTATAAGCAATTGAAAGAAGAGGTAAAGAGAATAAAGCACGTTTTGGAAGATCTTGAAAAGGAGAATATAATACTGGAAGGTGCGGATGATACCGTCAAAAGGATTGAGGAGGAGCTTGAGAATAATGCAGAAAATGCCGAGAAAATGCTGAATGAATTGAGGGCTGCTATAAAGATGGGGCTAAGGGACATTGCACAGACCCTATACGGGGAGATAGAGAAGATCATAAGTATGGCGGAGGAGGAGAAGATAGTACTTGAGGACCTCAAGCTGGCACTTAACGATGCTAAATCTCAGATATCCGACGAGAATTACAAGGAAGCGATACTTGCTCTTCGCAAGATTGAAGAGGAGATCTATGTAAGGATTGAGGAACATCTCAAAGAAATTGAAGAAAAGGTATCCAAGTATGAGGATTCAAAACTTAAAGAGGCGATAGCCAAGGCTCATGAATACCTCGCCGCTGGAGATATAGAGAACGTAATGAAGGAACTCAAAAACATACGTGAGATTACCTTTGAAATTGAGGGTAGAAAGTACGCGGAGAGAATAAACAAAATGAAAGAAGAGGTGGAATTCCTACGAAGTGCAGGGGGGAATGTGACAGAAGTTATGAGTTACATTGAGCGTGCAGAGGTTGCCCTTAAGAAAAAAGATATTGTGAAGGCAGAAGATTACATAAGCAGGGGAGAAGAGGCAATAAAGTCACTTGAAAACCTTGTTTCAAAGGATGTGTTTGATTCCGCTAAAATAATAGCGGCTGCTGCAAAAAGACTTGGTGTGAATATAGGAAAACACGGGATAATGGATCTCCTTAAAAAAGCCAAAGAGAGCATAGAGAAGGAAGATTTCAAAAGTGCAATTAAATACTCTGTTGAAGCCAGAGAGCTTGCAAAGGATCTGAGAGATAGGGCTGAAAAAGCGTATTCTCAGCTTGTTAACGCTGCAAAGAAAGTTGCCAAGCTTAAAGAGATGGGGGCCGATGTAAGTGAGGTAGCAAAGTTGCTGGTTAACGCAAAAAGAAAGTTTGAAGAGAACAATTTTGAAGAGGCGGAGAAACTGTCAATTGAATGCATTAAAAAGACGGAGGCCATGGAAAACAAGGCCAAGGTTGAGCATATACGCAGAGAACTTGATTCTCTCGGAAAGGTTATGCGTGAGCTTGGACTGGGAAATGAGTTTAAAAGAAAAACCAAGGAATTTTACAATCGCTACGAGGAACTCAAATTTGATGGGCTTCCTGAGCTAGGTGAGAAGGTACTCTCCGAACTCAGAGAGCATGTGGAAACCATACTTACAGATTACATAGGAAAAATTGAGACGGACATCTACGATGCAAAAGGGAAAGGATATGAACTTAACATCAATCTAGAAGATCTTGAAAATGCCAAGGATCTATTCATAAAGAGAAAGTACCTTGATGCACTTTACATTCTCAAAAAATTGGAATCCCAGATTGCATCTGTTTACGAAAGAAATGAAAAGATGGAGGAGATACGTGGAAAGATAAAGAAGTATATTGACATGGCAATATCTCTTGGCATTGATGTAAAACAGTACAGACAGGCGCTTGAGGATCTTTCCAAGCTCACAAATATGAAAAAGGCAGAGGTCGAGGCCAACAAAATAATAAAAGACATAGAACAGGCTCTTTATAAAAAAGTTAGGTCCCTTATAATGAAGGTAGAAAAAGAGCTTGATGCTATGAGAAGAAGAGGGGAGGATGTAACTGCACCAGAAAACATACTTAATAGGGCAAAAGCGAGCCTAAAGGAGAAAAACTATGTTGATGCGCTGAATAAAGTGATGAATGCGGTAGGTGAAATTGAAAAGTACGAAATACAAAAGAATACTGCATACGGCATTCTCAAGAGGCTGGAAGTAAAGATAAAAGCAATGCAAAAGATTCTCCCACCAGAGATAATAAAGGAGTATGACTACGCAAAAAAACTGTTTCTCAAAGGTCTTTATGAACAGTCAATAGAGCGATCAATGAAGGTAAGCGATAAAGTAAGTGAAATTGAGAGGATAATCAACTACATAAAAGAGAAGAACAAGCAGATAAGAGAGATGGTGATGAAAGCCCATCGTCTGGGGATGGATGTTAAGGATGTGCTGAGGCTCTTCAACCAGGCGAAAGAGGAATTCAGAAATCTACACTATCAGGAGTCTCTAAAGCTTGTGGATCAGTGCTACACAGAGGCAAAACTTTTGATGATTGATGCAGTTAACAAATACAAGAGCGCATACGGTAAGATGGTGACACTAATCAAAAGATTGGGGATGGAGGACAAGTTCAAAGAAGATATGAGGGAGATGGACCGCCTGTTTGAGGAGGGAGACTACGACAAAATAAAGGTTAAATTGAGTGAAATGAAGAAAGCACTTAATAAGAGCCTTGCAGAGCTGAGCGATAGAATAATGAAGGAGTTCCAGACTAAAAAGCGTCTATTTAAGGAGATGAACGTTGATCCTGGGATTGACCTGGAAGCTGCTGATATGAAGCTGCGAGAACTGAAGGCAAAGGATTACACCAAGTTTTTTGAATACGCAGCGATGTTAAATGAGAAGATGGAAGATCATATGCCCAATCTAATCAAAAAGAAGATTGATGAATTGAAAGGACTTCTTGACAAGTACGAAAAATATGGGGTTAATATGGACGAATATCACTCAAAACTCTACGATATACTTTCAATGATGGAGGAGAAAGATTACGATGAGATTTTTGCAATGCTTCAGGAAGTTGAGGATAATTTCAACAGGTACCTTGACGAATATGTGAAGAATCTAAGGGATAAAGTGATCAAGAGGTTGGGTGAGTACAGCGAGGAGGTTGCAAGGGAGTATGCCGATAGGATTGAGAGGATGAGATCAGTAGGGAACTATGAAGAGGCAATACGCATATACAGAGAAGCAAATGATTTCATAGGTAGGTACAAGGTATTTATGGAAGATTTCAGTAAAAAGGTGGAAGAAGTGAAAGATAGGCTAAGATTTGCACTTTCTATGGGTTTGAAGGTGGGAGATCTTATCAGCAGACTTAAGGAGATTGAGGAAAAAGCACCTCTTGATATGGAGAAAGCCAAACTGGACCTTGAAGATCTTAAATCAAAACTGAATGCAGCCATTGATTCCCTTGAACCAGAACTGGACATTGATCTTGAGATTGGTGAGAAAACAGATGGTAAGTATCATGCTAAATTGATTGTGGAAAATAAAGGCAACGCTGAGGCCCAGAACATTGTGATAAATATAAAAGGCGCATACATGGTGAAGGATCCCGTGGAACTACTTAAAATTGAAAAAGGTACAAGAGAAGAAGTGGATGTATTCCTTGAGCCTGGAAAAGGAGATTCAATAAATATCACCGCGCAGTATTCTCGCTTTGATGGAAAGGAATACACCGCATTTTTTGAAGTTCAGATTTCTAAAGAGGAGAGAAAAACTGAAGAAGAAGGTGAGATACAGAAGGAAAGTGAGGCTTCTGACAGGGGATACCACATAGCCAAAGTGAACGAGAAGGTAAAATGCTCTTTATGCAGAGGGACCATATTGCCAGCGATGAACCTTGATGTTGTCATTTGCGATAATTGCGGCGCTATTTACCATGTACCCTGTGCAAAAAGGATTAAGAAATGCAAAGTTTGCGGACAGGAATTCAAGTTTGATTGATATGATAGTCAGAAGATTTGGACTTGCAAAGGAAGTTGACGGAGACATAAAGACCCCTCTTCTTCTTAAATGTGAAAAAGATGTGAGATACGATCACAATGGCGAAAATTTCATTTTCCTGGATTACCCCATTAAAAAGGAAATCCTGTATCCACCAAGCATAAAGCAAAGTGAAGTTGAAATAAAAGATAAGGTGTATCTCATCCCAAACATAAACACCATGATAAGGGATTCGCACCGATTTGTGGAATACACTATTAATATCAGAGAGAAATACGGATATGAGGCCATCTTCTACGCCCCGGGAGTTCCAGAAAATCTCATACCTATATTAATTTATATGGGCTACGACATCTTTGATGATTGCCTCTCAAAAATAAAATGCACAAGTTTGTGGGGTTCCCGTGAGAACTGCGAAAGGGACGCAGAATACATATTTTCACTCACCGTGAGAGCTCTGAAGGATGGACGTTTAAGAGAATTCATAGAGGGAATACCCAACAATAAAACGCAGGAGATTCTAAGAATTCTTGATTTTAAATACTATGATATCCTGGAGCAATTCTACCCCATATATATGGATTCACTTAACGCTGTGACAGTACAGTCCATATACCGCCCAGATATAATAAGGTGGAGAGAAAGAATTCTGAATAGGTACAATAAACCAAAATATGCAAAATATCTTCTCCTTCTTCCCTGTTCTGCAAGAAAACCATATTCTGAATCCAGAAGCCATAAACTAATGAGGAGGTACATAAAATCCACAATGCATGAGGTGATTCTCACCTCACCTCTCGGATTAGTACCAAGAGAACTGGAAAGGTTCTATCCTGCCATGAACTATGACATTCCAGTTGTGGGTATATGGTACGAAGAGGAGAAGAAAATGATTAAAGAAATTCTGGGAAAGTATCTAAATAAATTTGAGTACGATAAGATAATATCATTCCTACCAGAAAATATGAATTTTCTGGAGGGGCTACTTCAAGAATATGATGCTGAGATGATATGGGGCAAAAATCTTGATGCTCTGGCTGAAAAAACATCTTCTCTGAATTACAAAGTCTCCAGATCAAAGGTACTTATTGATAACATAAAATCCCTTTCAACTTTTCAGTTTGACATTGATTTTGACTTTTCATACGCAAAGCTTAGGGGAAGAGCTCCAAGGTTGGACATAATTATCAACAACAAGAGATTTTTTGGATTTGATATCCATAGGGGCATGCTAACCCTCACCCTCAGTTCTGCCAAAAAACTGGTTGAAGAGGGAAAATATGTGGTTGAAATTGATGATTTTCATCCGGAGGGAGATGTGTTTGCTGCAGGCATAGTGAATGCATCTCCAGAGATACGCATAAGCGATGAGGTTGCAGTAGCGTATCAAGGAGAACTTAGGGCCTGGGGAACCGCCAGAATGAGCAGTTACGATATGCGGGTTCTCAGTCATGGAAAAGCAGTAAAGATACGCGGCAGGAGCCAGTAAATTTTATATTTTATGGCTATATCCCCTTTTAAAGCGGGTGATGAAAATGTTTGAGTATCTGGCTGTTGCAATTGGTTTGATATCCCTATTGACCGCAGGTATATTCGCCGTGTATGTGAGGAGAAAGGATCAGGGAGAGGGATTGATGGTGGAAATTGCAGGGTACATCAGACACGGGGCAATGACATTCCTCAATGAGGAGTACAAGTATCTATCAGTATACATAATAGTAGTGGCAGTACTCCTCTACATGGGATCAATATTTAAAGGCGGAATAAGCGTATACACACCGATAGCCTTTGTATTCGGAGCTATACTTTCTGCCCTTGCAGGAAATGTGGGGATGAGAATTGCCACTCTCGCCAATGTAAGAACCGCAAAGGCTGTTGAAAAAGACACTCATTCTGGACTGAAAGTCGCATTTTCATCTGGGGCTGTGATGGGCCTCACCGTGGTGGGTCTTGGACTCACAGGAGTTAGCGTTGTATATTTAATATTCAGAGGATTGGTTTCAACCGAAGATCTCTCAAACATACTGTTTGGATTCGGGTTCGGTGCAAGCAGCATTGCCCTTTTCGCAAGAGTGGGCGGAGGCATATATACCAAAGCGGCAGATGTAGGTGCGGATCTTGTTGGAAAAGTTGAAGCGGGAATACCTGAGGACGATCCAAGAAATCCTGCAGTTATCGCGGATAATGTTGGCGATAATGTGGGAGATACCGCAGGAATGGGTGCAGATCTTTTTGAGAGTTACGTTGATTCAATAATAGCCACAATAGCTATTGGTGTGATGTTCGCAACGGTTATGGGTGACATAGTAATACTTCCGCTTCTGATTGCAGGTATAGGGATTATCTCATCCATAATTGGTATTGGAACTGTAGTAGGACTCAGAAAAGAGGATCCTTCAAAAGCCATGAACACAGGCGTGATAGTGAGCGCTCTGGTTATGATAATCCTCTCCGGTGCACTCATATATTACTTCGGAAAGAACGGATACACCATATTTAATAGCACTGTACCATGGTATAACATATTCATCGCTCTTCTTTCAGGGCTTCTGGCAGGCATCATAATCGGCTTTGCAACAGAATATTACACATCTGACAAATACAAACCAACTCAGGAAATTGCCAGTGCAAGCACCACTGGAGCAGCAACCAACATAATTACGGGCATGGCGGTAGGTATGTTAAGCACCGTTATACCAGTAGTAACTGTGGGAGTTGCAATAATAGTAGCATATTACCTCTCAGATCTTTACGGAATTGCCCTTGCAGCTGTAGGAATGTTGAGTACGCTGGGAATGACTCTTAGCATGGATACCTATGGTCCCGTTGCTGATAACGCGGCAGGAATAGCAGAAATGGCACATCTTGGCAAGGAAGTGAGGGAGAGGGCCGAGGGACTTGATGCAATAGGTAATACCACCGCTGCTATTGGCAAGGGTTTTGCCATAGGTTCAGCTGCTCTTACCGCATTGGCATTGTTTGCCACGTATACAAACACTCTCGGAAACGTAAAGATGGACATATCTGATCCTGCAGTTACTGTTGGTGTCTTCATCGGAGCCCTGATGCCTTTCCTATTCTCCGCGCTTGCACTTAAAGCTGTGGGCAAGGCAGCAGAAGACATGGTAAATGAGGTGAGAAGGCAGTTCAGGGAGATTGAGGGAATACTTGAGGGAAAAGCCAAACCAGATTACAACAGATGCATTGCCATCTCAACAGAGGCTGCTATAAAGAAAATGATGCTTCCAACAATCCTTGCGATAGTTGTACCGGTGGCCATCGGAGTAATACCGGGTCTAGGAGCAAAGGCAGTTGGCGGACTGCTGGCAGGATCAATAGCTTCTGGATTCCTTCTTGCAATATATATGGCCAATGCTGGCGGTGCATGGGACAACGCAAAGAAGTATATTGAGAAGGGAAACTACGGAGGTAAAGGGAGCGATGCTCATAAAGCGGCCGTGGTCGGAGACACAGTTGGAGATCCCCTTAAAGACACAGCAGGACCATCTCTGAATATACTCATAAAGCTGATGAGCATAGTCTCTCTAATCTTCGCCTCGTTTTTCGTTCTCTGATATCTTTTTATACTTTCTTCTTATATCATTGATGCAATGAAGGTTCATCCTATCCTCATAATAATGCTGATTGCAATCATCCAGATACCACTATCTTATGCGCAGGTATCACCAGATAATTTTGAGAAAGATGTGAGAGGGGGTGAATCATTTACCATCAATTTCGCAATATTCAACGACAATAATGAAACCATATTTTTCCACATTATTACCCCACACCTTACATCGGACTGGAAGGTGATAAGCGATCCCGAAAGTGGAATCCTTAAACCTCATCAGGCTAAGGAAATTAAAGTTGAATTCACAGCACCCCGAGCATCACTTAAAGAGATATGGTACCTGAAAATTATCGTGGAAATGTACAATGAAAGCGGTCTTGTTGACTCCCATGAAGTGCATCTCACTGTACACTTTGAAACAAACATGCTGGGCGGACTCTATTTCAATCTACCGTTTCCTGAAGAATGGGGATACTGGGGCTCATTTCTTAACGCAATTATATTTTGGGTTATAGCGGGTATGATTGTTTTTGGAGCATTTTACATCCTAAAAAGAGCGGTGAAGAAAACTAAAACCAAAGCGGACGACATACTCCTCAACATACTACACACACCGATTGTGTTATGGGTAATAGTATATGGAATTTATACCTCTCTTCTTCTCTTCCCACTTTCAAATGAACTTTTTGAGGACATATACATAATATATCAGGTCGTGACAATACTGATAATCACCTGGATAATATATCGAGTGTACAGAGACCTCATAATACACTATGCATTTCGTTTTCGTGATAAACTTGGAAAAATGGAAGGAGCCCTTATATCTGCCCTTGAGAAGATTGGTATTGCAAGCATACTATCTATGAGTGGAATAATGGTACTTCAGGCACTGGGTGTGGATGTTACAGTGCTACTGGCAAGCATGGGTGTTCTTGGAATAATCCTTGGATTTGCGGCCCAGGACACAATAGGGAATCTTTTCTCAGGGATTCACATACTTCTTGATAGATCAATAGAAGTTGGTGACTATATCATACTGGAAAATGATGAGAATGTATACAAGGTAAAAGATGTGGGATTAAGAAGTACGAAGCTATACGATATTTTTGCGAACACTATTGTATACATCCCAAATAACATCATAGCCAATCATAAGATAATAAACCTGAGCCGTCCCGACAATAAACTGGAACTCAGAATTGATGTGGGAGTATCGTATGATAGTGATATAAAGCTAGTTAAAGAGACACTTATGGAGATTGCAATGGAACATCCCCATGTTCTAAAAGATGATAAATACAAACCCAACGTGGTTTTCAGAGAATTCGGTGATTCAAGTTATAATTTTACAATGTATGTGTGGATTGACAATCTGGTAGATCAGTGGAGAGTTATGAGTTCACTCCGTGAGAAGATTGTTGAGAAATTCAGAGAGAGAGGTATTGAAATCCCATATCCGCAGGTGGATGTACACATAAAAAAATAAAATAGACCATTTCAATTTACCAACATGTACATTGCAATAGACGAGGGCACCACCAATTTGAAGGTTGTGATATTTGATGATAATTTCAAAGCCATCAAATTAATTAAAGAGAAAGTTAGTACATACTATCCCCAAGAGGGATGGGTAGAGCAGAATATGGATGATGTATGGAAGTCCCTAATAAACATTTTAAGGAAGTTGCCCATACAATATAAAGAGATTGAAGGTTTGGGTATTACCAACCAAAGAGAGACTACTGTATTATGGGATTCCACCACTGGAAAAACAGTGTACAATGCGATTGTATGGCAGTGCAGAAGGACGGCTAAAATGATTGAAGAATTAAAAAAAGAATATGGAGAGATTATTAAAGAAAAAACCGGCTTAGAACCTGATCCATATTTTTCTGCATCAAAAATAAAATGGCTACTTGACAGGTTTCCAAAGATAAAAGAAAGGGCAAAAGAAGGCCGTATAAAATTTGGTACCGTGGACACATATCTTCTATGGAAACTCACAGGTGGAAAAGTGCACGCCACTGACCACACAAATGCATCTCGTACGATGATATATAACATTAGAAATAGAAACTGGGATGATGAGCTCCTTGAAATATTTGACATACCTGAAGAGATGCTACCTGAAATAAAGGATTCAGCAGGATATTTCGGAGAAACCCAGATTTATAATAAGAAAATAGAGATAACAGGTATCATAGGTGATCAACAATCTGCACTTCTAGCGCATGGAGGAATAAAAGAGGGGGATATGAAGATTACATACGGCACGGGAACGTTTCTTCTTTTGAATACAGGAAATTCAATAGAGATTAAAAAAGGAATACTAACAACAGTGGCATGGTCTATAAATGGCACCACAAACTATGCGCTTGAAGGGAGTATTCTATCTTCCGGATCTGTGGTGGAGTGGTTGAAATCAATAGGACTATGGAGCGACATATCTGAGGAGGAGAATTCTGTGTATTTTGTACCTGCATTCTCAGGATTGGGGTCCCCATACTGGGATCCACTAGCAAGAGGTGCAATATTTGGCATTACTCAAAAAACCAAAAAAATAGATATAACAAGAGCTGCGCTGGAATCCATAGGATATATGGTTAGAGACATCATAGAGGAAATGGGCAAAGAAATAAGAATAATCATGGCAGATGGTGGGATGACCGAAAATGATTTTCTTATGCAGTTTCAGGCAGACATAACAGGAATACCCGTGAGGGTCCCAGATATGAAAGATATGACAGCACGGGGTGCAGCGATACTATCTGCAATCGGAAAAGGAAACATCACAATAAAAGATATCAAACCTCCAGAAAAATACAGAGAGTATCGTCCCATGAAAGACCATACATGGAGGGAGAAAAGATACAAAAAATGGAAAGATGCCGTGAGAAGAAGCATGAGGTGGGATGAATGAGGAAGTGTAGCCCCAA
>JALSPD010000073.1 GCA_026986135.1 DHVE2 group archaeon | reverse complement strand
GTCTCCAGGCAGGGAGATGATAATTGGCGGGAGAAAGTTTAAGGTTTATAGAGGAATGGGATCTCTGGGAGTTCTTCAGAAGGGAGTATCGGATAGATACGGGAAGATTGGAAAGGGAAAGGTTGTACCAGAGGGTGTGGAGGCTGCTGTGCCTTACAAGGGAAAGGTAAGTGAGGTTCTCTCTCAGCTAGTAGGAGGAATGAAATCTGGAATGGGCTATGTGGGTGCAAGGAACATAGAGGAACTTCAGATAAAGGGTAGGTTTATAAGAATAACGCAGGCAGGGTTGAGGGAGAGTCATCCCCATGATGTGAACATAATTGCCGAAGCACCGAATTATCCCATGAGTTGAATGATACAAAATGGAAATCAGGCCAGATTACAGGAACAGCGTATACAATGTGCCGCACACGGTCCTAGAATCCATGGGTATGAAAACGGGGAAAGGTCTGAATAGCATAGATATAGCAAATGACAGTGTATTGCTTTTCATTGTTGATGCCCTTGGGGCTAACATAGTAAAAAATATGAAAAGGTACAGACCACAAACAGTTCTGACATCTGTTTTTCCAAGCACAACTTCTGCAGCAATAACTACAGTATTCACAGGAAAGAGTCCTAAGGAGCATGGGATACTTGAGTGGTATATGTTTTACGAGGAGTTTGGCGATATAATAAAGAGTATCCCGTTTACCCTTCCAGAATCCAGTGTCACCGATCTTCTTATTGACATGGGCTACTCACCGAAACCTCTGTTTGAAATGGAAACAGTCTTTCAGAGGATATCTGGGGAAGGTATGAAATCCTCATCATACCTGCCTGAAGAGTACATCAACTCTGCATATTCACAGTTCATGCTGAGGGGCTCGTCTGTTCACGGATACGATAGAATTGAGGATCTGCCAAAGATGATTGAAAAGGATAATGCGGATTACATATACATCTATACTGACATTGTGGATCAGACTCAGCATGCCTATGGTGTGGAAAGTGAAGCTACCACCTTCGCCGTTAGGATGATTGAGAGTGTTATAAAGGGCATTGAGGAGAAAATGGGAGATCGGAGTATGATAGTCACTGCCGATCATGGGCAGACCTCAATATATGAAAAAGAGGTAAAATCTTTTGGAAACTGTCCTGTAGGAGGAAGCCCCAGGGATGTTTTTTTATATTGCACCGATCCAGTGGTTGAAAATTACAACGTCATAGGCAGGGAGGAAATAGTAAATCTTTTAGGACCCGGGAAACCAAACCCGGCCCTCAAATACAGGATGCCAGAGTACATAATTCTTCCAGGAGATCACATGGCCCTCTGGGGCAGTGAATTTGAGGTGAAGGGTATGCATGGTGGTTTGAGCAGAGATGAGATGCTGGTCCCCTTAATCCTTGTTGAAAAATAGAAAAATGTTAAATTAACCCTCACATATACCCCAATATGTTCATAAATGATGTGCTGGCAGGGATGGTGCTTGTTGTATCCTCTCTTCTTACAATTGTGGCGCTGGTGGGATACAGGAGGTACAGACTAAAAGCTATGATTTTTAATGCTCTGGTATTTGCCATAATGTTAATTGGAATGGTGGTATACATCCTTAACATACTGTTTGAGTTTGGTTTTGATGAGGTCACCATCCTTCTCTCCGTTGACGCGTTCATCCTGTTTTTACTCTACTTTGCAATGTCATTCAAAGGGTGAATTGATGGACTCGGGAGTTATCACCAGGAAAAGGATATACGAGGAAATATTGATGAATCCGGGTCTCCATTTCAGGGAACTTCAGAAGAGATTAAACATGCCCCTTGGAATGCTTGAATATCATCTACAGGTGCTTGAACGTGAAGGTCTAATTGTGTCAAAGATGGATGGGAAATACAAGAGGTTCTTTGCCGACAGATCTATGACAAGGGAGGAAAGAAGGGTGATGGGATCTTTAAGAAATGAAATAGCCAGAAAAATAGTTATTTTTTTGATTGAAAATGGGAAGGCCAGGCACAGAGAAATAGCCAGTAAGCTTAATATAAGGGCATCAACTCTATCGTATCATCTTTCAAAGCTTGTTAAGGCAGGTATTTTGGCAAGGGAAATTGAAGGCAGAGAGAATTACTACATGGTTATCAATCCAGACAGGGTTGCCGCTATAATTATAAAGTATAGAAAATCGTTTCTGGATGAGCTGGTGGATAACTTTGCCAGATGGTATCTATCGGAGAGAAAGTAGTTCGTAAAGGTTAACGATCTTGCCATGCATTCTGTCCCAAATACCGCGATCTGGTTTTTTTGATGATCTGAGCATCAGATATCTGTTCTTCTGCTTTAAAGGTATGACAAAATACTCCTCATAATCATCTCCAGCTTTCAGAATGAGTTTCACCTTGTCCTCGCTCCTCTCTCCGGTTTCTGGATCAATGTACTCATAGCGTACAAAGGTGCCATGATCAATAAGTACCCTTGCTTCCACCTTTCCCTTTTTGGATTTTGTCAGGACCTCTTCAGGGTAATCCATGAATGTAAATAATGAGAGAAGGTATATACGGGTTTCTGCTTCACAGCTGGGATATTACCTTCTCAACAACCCTCTCGCTCTTCTCCTTAACCTCCTTGAGGATTGCATCCGCCTCTGCCCGTATCTTATTTCGGTATTCCTCGTCGCTGATTCCAGAGAGGTTGATGAGAACATTCATGTATGCTCCGTAAGCAGCCGAATATGCACTCAGCGCTGACACGCCTGCATCGCTTACCGCATTCTTGTTTCCCTTGTCAGCAAGTTCATCCGAGAGTTCAACTATCTCGCGGGTGAGACGGAGTGTCTCAAGAGGAACTTCAATGGCCTTTTTGGTTGCTCTCTCAATCTCAATCTCCCTCAGGCGCCTCTCTTCCTCCGTCTTCTTTGGAAGTTTCATAGCGGCCATGAATGCATCAAAGGCCTCGGTATCGCGGTCAATTAGTTCAAGGAACCTGTATTTCAGATTCTGCGCCTTATTTCCTATCCTGAGCATATCCTCCCATACCTCTGCGTACTTCTTCTTC
>JALSPD010000072.1 GCA_026986135.1 DHVE2 group archaeon | reverse complement strand
GGTCTGGTATGTATCCGCTCTCACTGCTCACCTTCGCCGTGAACCACTCAACATGCCAGTTGCTGCCCCTTTTCTCAAATCTCAGAAGCAAAATAAGGTTCTGATAGTTGGTGTTAGCACATGTAAATACGTAGGCATATACTGTCATATGGGTGTAGTGTGTATAGTGATACTGCATCTCACAGAAATAATGTTCTGTGTAGTTCCAGTCGGCGCTTCCCTTTGAAGATGGTAATGCCCCTATGGTAGTCATCATCCACAGCCCTACTATTATCTATACACCATATTTTAGTTTTTCCCTTTTCATGGTTTTCACCCATCTGTGGATAATGTATGTGATGTATATCTATCGGTTTAACTTCAAAGATTTTACAGGAGATTCAGATTATTTGAAAAGATAAATAAAGTAGCTATAAGCCATCGTACATTTCATATCACAGAAAATTTAATTCCATACATTGCATTACAGGACCCATGAAAAACATGATACCTGTAGAAGATATCAACCTGTTCAAAGGAATGACTGCTGGTGAGCTGGTAGATCAGTTTTATAAATCAGGCGGCTTCGTTGCGAAGCACCTTGCAATCGCGGAAAAGATATTGCTTAAGATGTTCACAGAAGAGAATACTACATTCCTCTCGTTTCCGGCGTGCATAATCGCCACGGGGACAAGAGGGGTGATAAGGGAACTCGTTCGCCGCAAATTGGTGGATGTGATAATCACCACATGCGGCACATTGGACCATGATATTGCGAGGAGCTTCAAGGATTACTACCATGGCTCATTCCTGATGGACGATGTGGAGCTTCATAGACAGGGCATAAATCGCCTTGGTAATGTTCTCGTGCCAAACGAGTCATATGGAGAAGTGATGGAGAATTTTATGCTACCTATCCTTGAGGAACTGTACAGGGAGAAGAAGGAATGGGGCGGTAGAGAGATCATAGATGAGTTTGGAAAGCGGCTTGGTGAGGACTCAATACTCTACTGGGCGCATAAAAATGGAATTCCTGTCTATGTCCCTGGCATAACAGACGGCTCCTTTGGCTCTCAGCTCTGGTCCTTCAGGGAGATGCATCCCGATTTCCGTGTGGATATTCTTAAGGACGAGCACGAACTTGCGGATATCATATTTGATGCTAAAAAAACTGGCGCTCTTATGATTGGCGGAGGGATTTCAAAGCACCACACAATCTGGTGGAACCAGTTTCGCGATGGACTGGATTATGCTGTGTATATAACAACTGCTGTGGAATGGGACGGCTCGCTGAGTGGCGCAAGGGTAAGAGAGGCAGTATCCTGGGGAAAGGTGCGCGAGGACGCCAAATACATAACAGTGGAAGGAGACGCCACAGTACTGCTTCCCCTTCTGATTGCCAGTGTTCTTGAAAAAATATAAATAGGAGAGATAGTGGCTCACTGGTTCAAAAATACCTTATACGCAAGGTAAGAGCTCCAGAGATCCATCTTTGAGATGACCTCGTAGGGGGAGTGCATGCTTATTACCCCTGGACCCATGTCCACCACATCAAGCCCGTAGCGTGCGAAGAACTTAGCGATGGTGCCACCGCCTCCCTCGTCCACCTTTCCAAGCTCTGCAAGTTGATATGGGACCTTGTTCTTGCGGAATAGAGAGAGAATTTCGCTCATAAACTCTGCGGTTGCCTCGCTTGATCCGTATTTGCCTCCATGACCCGTGTACTTGGATATAACCACTCCGTATCCCGCTTTTGCTGCGTTCTGTATGTCATGCACGCCCTTGAATATTGGATTTATGGCAGCGCTCACATCAGCGCTTATTGCGCGTGAGTTGTAGAGGACATCAAGGAACTCGTAGTGCCTGTAGTCGGGTTTGATGAGAGCATATACCTTGGCGAGAACATACTCCAGGAAATTGCTCTGCGCGCCGACATTTCCATCGCTTCCAATCTCCTCTTTGTCGTAGAAGAATGCTATCGCGGTATATGTGGGATTCTTCACATCAAGGATTGCGCGGAATGATGCAAAGGCGCATATTCTATCATCGTGCCCGTATGCACCTATCATTGAGCGGTCAAAGCCCACATCCCTTGGGTCATTCGCGGGTACGATTTCAAGATCCGCCGTGTTGAAATCCTCCTCAACCATTCCGTATTTCTCGTTAAGGTATTTCAGAACATAGGTTTTTACCTTCTGCTTAACTTCCTTATCATCAATCGGTATGTTTCCCACAAGGAGCTGCATCTCCTCCCCACGGATTCCATCAAACAGTTTCCGCTCACCCTGCGCCTTCCTTGCGAGATGCGGGAGAAGATCCGGAATTACGAACACTGGATCATCTGGGTCCTCACCGATCCTTATCTTTATCTTCTTTCCCGACTTGGTGTAAACCACGCCATGTATGGCAAGGGGCCTTGAAACCCACTGGTACTTCTTTATCCCACCATAGTAATGGGTCTTGAGAAGTGCGAGTGAAGAATCTGGATCTTCCCACAGGGGATTGGGCTTAAGGTCAATGCGGGGAGCATCAATATGGGAAACAACAAGGTTGAACCTATCATATTTTTTACCCACTATTCCTAGGGCTATGCTCTTGTCCCTATTCACAATGTAGAATTTATCCCCTGGCTTGAGCTCCGAATATTCACCGAGCTCTTTGAAGCCCCTGCGCTTTGCAATTCCCAGGAAGTATTCAACGGTCTCCCTCTCCGTTTTTGCCTCCTTTAAAAATTTCTTGTAATCCTCAGCGAATTTCATTGCCTTCTCAATCTCTGATTTTTTCGGGGTGAGCCACATGCTCTCCTTCTTTGCACTGAGCTTCTCTTCAATAGACTCTTTTTTCTCTTTTTTTGGCATACATAATCACCTCCTGATTTGCATGAGAATGCACACACCAACTTAAACCTTTTTACCGCACTATGCGGAAAGAAGCATATCCAACGACATCGTCCATTGGCTGAACATCTCCGCTTGTTGCGTATTTGAGAAGTTCTACCTTTCCACGGGTGGCCTCAAGGGTGGCGGCCACGGGACCGTATCCGCACATGGTTATCCTCTTTCTGTAAATCACCTTGTAGAGTC
>JALSPD010000071.1 GCA_026986135.1 DHVE2 group archaeon | reverse complement strand
TCAGACACTTAAAAAATACTTGGATGCTCTGATCAGGAGCAATCTCATAATTGAGGTGCCGCCATTTTTCACAAACAAAACAAAGGAGATATCCAAGCAGCCGAAAATTTACTATGTGGATACTGGTCTGAGAAACAGCTTGGTTGGAGCGTTTCCAAACAAAATGACAGGCCCACTGTTTGAGAATTATGTTCTGTCAGAATTGATTAAGATGGGATTCAAACCCAAGTACTGGCGCACAAAGAGCAGGAGCGAGGTGGATTTCATAGTGGAACTCGGAGAGAAGATAGTGCCTGTGGAGGTGAAGCTCAGAGCCGCAGTGGGCAAGGTGGAGCGGAGCTTGCGTTCGTTCATGGAGAGATACTCACCTGAGTTTGCGGTGGTGGTGAGCTACGATGGAGAGAAGGGAGAGAGGGAGGTGAGTGGGAGAAAGGTGCTGTTCACGGATATTATGGGATTGAGGGAGGTGTTGTTACTTTAGAAGAAAGTTATTAATTATTTTTATTAACTGTCCCCTATTATCAGCTATAAATTTATTTTTCAATCTATTATATGTGATATACCGGCTAGCATTGCTTAAAAGTAAATAAGCCATCTCTCGGAAAGTCGTCTCTTCCCTTATGGAATACCTGGAAGCTATATCCCTCTCAATGATATCATTGAAGAGCGTTCTCAGGTAGATTCTGGGATTCTCTTTCTCAACCACAACCTCTGGAAATCCACCTATGGTGCTGTAATCCTCAAGGTATTTCTTTATTAAACCAATACCTCTTGTTGTTTCTGTATCCTCACTGAATCCTGCGGCCTTAAGAAATTCTCTAAATGAGAATGGATATATTGTCATGCTTATGTGTCTTCCAGTAATTCTGTCTGTGAGTTCTCTTGCCAGCAACCTTGCGTTGGAGCCGGTGATGAAAACATTGTATCCTCTTCTGTGCAGTTTATTGACGAATAATTCCCATCTGACCATGTTCTGAATCTCATCAAAGAAGAATATGTGCACATCCCCGTAAACCTCAAAAAGCGAGGAAAGAATCTCATCATCACTGGCCTATAGGAGAAGCTTTTCATCAAAATCAGCATAGGCAAAATCCTCCTTTTTAAGGGGCTGGTAATATTGAAAAAGATTTACCATACCTCCTTATTCCCGCGGATACTTTTATGGGATTTCTCCTCATACTTTCCTATGTGCCTGTGAATGTATTCTCTCAAGGATGTTTCCACCTACTGAAATTTTTCTACAAAATATTCCTAGCGAGCGATTCGATGAGAACATCTCACTAGCAAGGAAAAACTGTCTGCGATCCTCGCATTTGAACAAAACATAACATTATTATACACGTGCTGTATTATATCAATAGTAAAAGGGGTGCTGCAATATGTATCTGGAGATATTAACGAACAAAGATGCGTTAAAAAGAGCTGAGCTATCTTTTAAAGAGGTCATGAATGCTCTGTGCGATGAAATGATAAAAACTAAAAGTTCCTATAGGGGTAGAAACCCAAATGCAGAGATGGAAGACGTTTGTTATTCCTATGACCTTGACATGTGGTTTTACTTGGGTGAACCAATCTTAGATGAAGGCTCTCGCCGATACTGGAATGTGTTTGGACTGGGTAAACCTATTGAAGGTAAAAGCACACAATACGTAGTTGAAATTAATATACCGTTTGAAGGGGTAAATAGACGTATTGGTGGCGTGTTTGCAAAAGACGAAATGGGAAACATATATTTACTTCACAGAGGAACGATAAGAGGGAGCGAGGGTATTGGAAAGACAAAGTTTCTCAGATATTACAAGGCAAAAAATGGAGTATTCGAATGTGTAAAAGGAGAACCAGAAGAAATGCCGCTTATCGGGAAACTGAACGACCCTGATTTTACCCGAAAATTACAAGGGTTTGTGAAGATGGTGCAGGGGTGCAAACAAGAGTGTAAGAAAGAGTGAATGATAATTCCTCCGTGTCCGTCTCACTCCTCAAACACCTCCACCAGAGCATCCGCCACCTTCTCATACCAGTAATCCGCCTGCTTGACCTTGGCGAGGTAGTGCATCGACCCAACGCTCACCGGCGAGCGGCCCTGCAGAAAATCCGCCACGCTCTCGGGCACGTTGTGCATGATTAGAAAATTGTAGTTCCATTTGCGAAGGTATTTCAATGGTAGTTTTCGGCGATGGAAGTAATTAACAGCGCCTCTCTGAGGCACTCCCATGGGCATGATTATGGGGAGAAAATTCTTTGGAATGTACGCATAGTAAGACCTTTTTGTGCCCCTGTCTGAGTACAGCGGATATCTCGCAAAGTTTTTGTCAATATGAATCTTGGCGGAATCGTAGTTATTGAGCATTTTTATTCCCTCTATAACTCTCAATCCAGATACTGCGAGCAGAAGAAACAGGCTTTTGTATTCTGCCCTCTGAATATTGTGATACACCTCAACCACTGTTTCTGTGGAGGGGATATAGTTGTCTGGATTTGTTTTTACTGTTTTCAAAACCTTTCTATATTTGTTGAGATAGTACTCATCAATTAGATCAAACATCTCGTAATAATTCAAAAGATTTCTCAGGGCCAGGGTCATGTTCTTTTTGCTTCCGGCACGCTCCCTTATTTCCCACATCTCCCTCATGGTGGTCACCGGTTTATCTCCAAAATGTCTGTCCAAGGTGCTCATTATGGACCTGAAATACCCCTCCGAAACCCTCTGGGATAACCACCTGCTAAAGTCCTCTCTAACGCCCCAATAATCAATAACCGTGACGGTTGAGGGGCCAGTCCCGTAGGGGTTCCTGGGTTCAAATCCCAGCCCCCGCACTCATTTCATTCGTGCAGTGACGGGCTCGCATCTCATATGCTCACTCAGCCCCCGCATCCCTTCGGGTTCTTGGGTTGGGAAATGAGCATAAGTTAAAAAGCTCTTAATAAAATCAAAAATCAGCGCGATGATATTTTTCAGGTGGCTCGCCCACAAAAAGGTATATAAACATCTGAAATTATGAGGTGCGCGATGATGCAAAAGTTAAGTCCTGAGATGGCTATGGAGAAAGCAAAAAAATACGGACTCAAACCAGTGCGCGTTCGTGGCG
>JALSPD010000070.1 GCA_026986135.1 DHVE2 group archaeon | reverse complement strand
TACTGAGGAGGAGAGAAGGTATTATGATGGGCTTCAAAAGGCAGTTAAGATACTGATGAATACCTTCTATGGTGTTCTGGCATCATCTTTTTACAGATTCACCGATCCACGCATAGGTGCAAGTATAACCGCATTTGCCAGGGAGACCATAAAAAGAATAATAAATGATCTTGAAAAAAGTGGGAGAAGGGTTGTATATGGAGACACCGACTCAATATTCTTTCTTTCCCCCTACTCAAATCTTGAAGATACCGTGAGATTCGGTAGTGAGATTGCAGAGGAAATATCCAGACGGGAGGAACTTGTGCTTGAATTTGAAAAGGTGCTGGAACCATTTTTCTCACATGGTGCTAAGAAGAGGTATGTAGGGCGGATTGTCTGGCCAGAGGAACAGCGGGGAGAGATGATTGTAAGAGGCTATGAGATACGACGCACAGATTCTTTTGATCTTCAAAGCGAGGCTCAGAAGATGGTTTTTGAAAGGATACTTAATGGGGATATTGAAGGTGCCATTGAACTTGCAAAGGAGATTGTGCATAAGGTTAGACTGGGTGATGTAGAGGTTGAGAAGCTTGTTATCTCCAGAACAGTTCGCGATTTCAGCAAATACAAGAATCCTGATTCTATGGCCAATGTACAGGCTGCAAAAAAACTTATGAGAATGGGCTATAAAATTATTCCGGGTCAGAAGGTTTCATGGATAGTTATAAATGCAAGGGGATCAAGGCAGGATGTGGAGCCGTACATACCTGGGAAGCCATTTACCAAGAGACCGGATTATCAGTACTATGCAAGAAGAATTGCCGAAACACTTGCAAGAATCACTGAGGTTTTCGGGGTAGATGAAGAGGAACTGTTCAGCGGTAGAAAACAGAGGAACCTATCCAGCTTTGGTACTGGTGAAAAGAAAAAAATGAAAACCCTTTTTGATTTTGAGTGAATCGTCTTCAGGCTTTCTTGCAGGTGGAAAAGTATTTTATAGGGGTGAGATATGGGTGGGTGATGCGCTATACTGAGGAAGAGATAAAAGCGATATGGCTTGATTTTTTCGCTACTACCGATTATGGCAAGGAGATAATAAGGATACCCGATCAGTATCCTGACGTGAGATCTCTTTATGTTAATTACGATGATATCGTAACTTACAGTATTGACCATGCGGATGGTTTTGCAGAGGATATTCTGGAGCATCCTGATGTCTATCTGGAGATTGGGGAGATGGCCATATCGGAATATCTGGAAAGCAGTATCAAGGTACATCTGCGCATTTCCCATATCCCCGAAAAAGATCGCATAGGCGAGATACGAAAACTGAGAACTGCCCATCTTGGAAAATTTGTGAGCATAAGGGGCATAATAAGAAGGGCCACTGAGATTCGTCCCAGATTAAAGGTGGGTGCATTCAGATGCAGTAACTGCGGGGGTATAACCAAAGTAATCCAGGAGAGTATGCGTCTAACAGAGCCCATAAAATGCGCGGTTTGCGGTAAAACAAAGCCTAAGGTAAAGTTCAAACTTGAATTTTCTGAGTCGGTATTTGAAGATTACCAGGTTGTGGAAATTCAGGACATGCCTGAAAGTTTGCGGGGAGGAGAGCAACCCCAGAGAATTACCGCTATACTGGAGGATGATATTGCGGCCATGGTGGTTCCAGGGGATCGTGTTATTCTAAACGGTATTCTCAGGGCAAAGGAATACAGAGTACAGAATGTGAAAAGCACGGAGTTCAGAATGTATCTGGATGTAAACAGCGTTGATAAGGAGCCTGCCGAAGAGGCATTTTATGAGAATTTGACCGATGAGGATATTGAGGAAATTAAAGCACTTGCAAGTGAGGGAAATGTAATTGAGAAACTTCGTGATTCAATAGCCCCAACAATATATGATATGGAAGTTATAAAAGAGGCTCTGGTCCTTCAGATGTTTGGGGGTGTGTCCAAGCACATGCCAGACGGTACCAAGATCAGGGGAGATATACACGTTCTTCTTGTTGGCGATCCAGGTACTGCCAAATCGCAGCTTCTCCAGAGGATGGCTGATCTGGCACCTCGTGGAATATATACCTCAGGGAAGGGATCCTCAGCAGCCGGTTTAACGGCAACTGCCGTAAGGGATGATAGTGGCAGATGGACCCTTGAAGCAGGAGCCCTTGTTCTTGCAGACCAGGGTCTTGCTGCGATTGACGAGATTGACAAAATGAGTGCCACAGACAGAGATTCAATATATCAGGCTATGGAGCAGCAGATTATCACGGTTACAAAGGCTGGTATCTATGCAACCCTGATGTCAAGATGTTCCATACTGGGTGCTGCAAATCCCAAATATGGACGCTTTGATCGTGAATCTCCTGGCGGACTGGCGGATCAGATTGATCTTCCGGTGCCACTCCTATCCAGATTTGATGTTATATTCAAGGTCCTTGATGTCCCCGATAAAAACAGGGATAGGGAGATGGCTGAATATATATTAAGGGTCCATCTTGCAGGGGAAAAGTTACAGCTTGGGGAGGAGGATGTTGTTGAGAAGCAGCATATTCAGAAAATACCTCCGGAACTGATAAGAAAATATGTTATGTATGCTAAAAAATATGTTTTTCCAAAGTTGAGTGATGAGGCAATGCAGGTGATTGAGAAGGAGTACCTTGAAATGAGAGGCATGTATGAGAAAACTGGAAGAATTGCAGTAACACCTCGTCAGCTTGAAGCTATGATTCGCCTTGCGGAAGCATCTGCAAGAGCGCGACTCAGCGATGTTGTTACGGCAGAGGATGCGAGCAGGGCTGTGAGGATTGTGAAACATTATCTGCTTGATGTTTCATCTGAGAATGGGGTTATTGATGCTGATATTATAAGTACTGGTATGCCAACAAGCAAAAGAGAGAAGATATCACGGATAAAGCACATTATTGCCGAGCTATCAGAGACCAAAGAGTATGCAAGAATGTCTGACATTGTGAGGATGGCTATGGATGAACTTGGCTGCAGGAATCCAGAAGAATGCGAGGAGGAGGTTGAGGAGTACATTGGATATTTGAGGCAGAGAGGCGAGGTGATTCTGGACAAAAGGGGAGGGTACAAACTTGTCAGACACTGAGCATAACATAGCAATGAGAATGTATCGTACCAG
>JALSPD010000069.1 GCA_026986135.1 DHVE2 group archaeon | reverse complement strand
GAATTCACCCATATTAAGGGTCCCCATCAGGGTGGCAGAGATGATAAAGTACGCCAGCAATGCGTTTTTAGCCACGAAGATATCCTTTGCCAACGAGATTGCCAACATATGCGAAAGATTGGGGATTGATGTTTATGATGTGATGAAGGGTGTTGGAATGGATCATCGTATATCCCCATATTTCCTGAATGCTGGCGCGGGATTTGGAGGTTCTTGTTTTCCCAAGGATGTAAGTGCCCTTATCTCCCTTGCCAGAACCCTTGGGTACGAACCGAGGCTTCTTGAGGATGTTTTGAGGATAAACGATTACCAGCCAAGGCATGTGGTTGAGCTTGCAGAGCAGCATTATGGCCCTCTAAACGGTGTTACAGTTGCGGTTCTTGGACTTGCATTTAAACCTGAGACAGATGATATCAGGGAAACACGGGCTAAGATAATTGTGGAAGAACTTCTTAAAAGGGGTGCCAGGGTAATTGGTTATGACCCAAAAGCCATGGATAATTTCAAGAGAATGTTTCCCGATATTGAGTACGCGGATAGTGCTGAGGATGCCTTGAGGCGTGCGGAGGTGGTTATTATCCAGGCTGACTGGCAGGAATTCAGGGAGATAGATTACGACTCATTCCCCAATCTGAAGCTTGTAGTGGATGGGCGTCGGACGGCCAATCCGAGAAGAGTGAAATATGTGGCTGTGGGCCGAGGAGATTGAATGGATGTTCTGATGCTCCTATCAAACCCATTCAAGCCAGATCCACGGGTTTATGAGGAAGCAGATACCCTTTGCTCAAATGGGTATAAGGTAACTGTCCTGGCCTGGGATCGTGAAAATCGTTTTCCTGAAAGGGAAAGGATGGGATGCATTGATGTTATAAGAGTTCGTGTTTCTGGTGGATATGGCGATGCAAGAACCTATCTTCCTGGACTTTTTAGGTATTATGTGCATGCTCTAAAAAAAGCCAGGGCAATGCATTATGATGTGGTCCATGCCCATGATTTTGATACTTTACCCCTTGGCATATTTATGGCAAGAATAAAAAATGCGAGGGTGATATACGATGTCCATGATGATTATCCCTCCATGATATCCGAATCCGTGCCGGAACCCATTGTGAAAGCAATATCAATATTCCAGAATATTCTGACAAAATTTGTGGATGGGTTCATCTATGCGAATGAGGCCCTAGCAAAGATTATAGGTGGGAAGGGAGAAGTGGTTATGAACTGCAAGGATCCTGAAGACTACCAGGTTGACGATAATATGGTTGAATCTCTCCGCACCAGGCTGGGTGTTGGCAGGTATACGGTTGTTTACATTGGGATTTTAAGGCAGTATGAATTTTTAAAAACCCTCATAGAAGCGGTACGAAAAAGCGGTTATGATCTGGTTATCGGTGGAGATGGACCTTATCGTGAGGAGATAATGAGGCTAATTGATGGTGATCCTCACATTAAATATATTGGCTGGGTTAAATCAAAGGATATACCCCTTTATACCCGGCTTGCAAGGGTGGTGGTTGTCCTCAACGACCCTTCAAAGAGGTATGATAGGATAAGCACGCCCGTTAAGATGTTTGAGGCTATGGCTGCGGGAATTCCCGTGATTGTTTCTGAGGGTGGAGAAGCTGCAAAGATAGTAAAAAAATGTGGATGTGGTTTGACTGTAAAGTTTGGAGATGTGAATTCTCTTGCAGATGCCCTTCTACAGATGAAAGAGGATGCAATTCATATTGAACTCTCAAAAAATGCATTAAAAGCTGCAAATGGGCAGTACAACAGGAAGGTGAATATGGAGAGGCTGCTCAATTATTACAGGTCCCTTTTCCCACAAAATCTCTTGAAGCATAATGTTAAATAGTTTTTTCATGCTTCACCTAGAGCGGGATGCCCATGAGGGTGGTGGCAGAGAATCAGGAAATGCGCTTCTACGGAAAAACCACGCGAGGTGAATTTGTCTGGTTTGTGATTTTTATGGGGGCTTTTTGTTTTATAGGATTTGTTGTTTCTGTATGGGGTTTGTCATATAATTCTGATAATTTTCTTGCAGTACTCTTCTTATCTCTAATTGTTTTGGCTATTTCCTTAGGGGTTTTATATGTTGGTATTCAAATGAAATGGGACACTATAGGCGAGGGGAAGCATGCGGTTGAGAGATTCAAGAAAGATTACGAAAGAGGTAAGTTACCGAAGCTAAGGGATGTTTTCATTGAGGAATATAACGGAGAGGAGAGCATGAAGTTCATATTTGACCGTGGCACGTGGAAGTTAAGCGTGTGGGTGTACATACCGATGAGAGAGTACAGAAAATTAAGTGAATTGCTGGATGGTAAAATAGCGGAGGAAAAGGATAGTGAGGGAGTTATGGAGATAAAGTTAAAGGATGGGAGACGAATTTATCTTGAAGGAGATGAAAGAGAATCCTACAGATTTTTGAAGTTGCTGTGGAAGACGCAGAGGGATAGGATAAAAAAGGTAGTGGAGTTACGTGAGAAACTGATGATGGGTGAGATAGATGTTCAGACCTATGTGCGGGAGGTAATGAAATATTGAAGGGTAAAATCTTCTATGATGAGTGAATTGGGTATGAATTACGAAATGTGTGAATTCTAACAAAACTTTATAAACTGCAAGGTAATGCCCTGATGAATGATAGAGGAAAGTATCAGAAAAATCAGGGATGCGGAAGAGGAAGCAAAGAGGGAAATTGAAAAGGCAGAGAGGGAGAGCAAGGAGAGCGTTGAAAGAGCGAAGAGAGAGATTGCCATGGATATTGAAGAGAAGAGAAAGAGTGTTCTCAGGGAAATTGAGGATATGAAGAAGAAAGCAGAGGAAGAGGCAAACAGAGAAGCGGAGAAAATAGAGAAGGAGTTCAGAGAGAAAGCAGAGAGAATACGAGCCACGCCTGAAGAGAGAATTGCAGGTGTTGCAACTGAAATCATTTCTGAGCTTTTAGGGTGAATTGAATGCTTTTCCCGGCCAAGATGGCTGAGGTTGAAATTCTCGTTCACGATTCTGTCAAATACGATGTTCTCAGGATAATGCAGAGACGCGGGTTCATGCATATAGTGCATCATAGCATCGGGGAGGTTCAGGATGCCAGGCCTTCCAGAGATGTGGCAATGATGGTTGATCTG
>JALSPD010000068.1 GCA_026986135.1 DHVE2 group archaeon | reverse complement strand
CACTCAGAAAGCCATGGAGGAAACGTTCGGCTCCACATGCCACGGCGCTGGAAGGGTGATGAGCAGACATCAGGCATTGAGAAGATTCAAGGGCGATGAGGTTAAGAGAGAGCTGTGGAACAAGAAAGGAATATACGTGAGGAGCGCGAGCAACCGCGTCGCAGCGGAGGAGGCACCGGACGCTTACAAGAACGTGGATGATGTGGTTAAAGCGGTGGAAGGTGCAGGGATATCCAGAATAGTTGCAAGGCTCGTGCCACTAGGTGTGGTGAAGGGGTGATATCTTTAAAATTCCGTATGGCTTTCAAATTAGATACCTACAAATAAATGAGAAATAGCCTCCACTTCCTACAATCAACTCTTTCCATTTCTGAATACTCCAAAAAATCTAATAACATAAAAAAAGGTGTATTTTTATTTATAACTTTTTCACATGGATACTTACTTTAGAACCTCCCTATGGTATGTAGATATGTAAATTTCCCCTTATAGCATTTACTTCAAACATAATCTTGTATCCAGTTAAAGGTCGCCCATATATATGGAATATATCTCCTGTATCAATCACGCCATTGCTGTTTTTATCTTTCACATCAACAATGAACCCATCTTTTTTGTTTCCCGTAGTATTTTCAAGGTGTATCCCAACCTCCGTTGTTGCATTGGCCATCACTAAAAATCCGCAATCAATTTTCTCTCCGAATTTTACATATTTCGGATATTCAAGAATTAACTTTAGATACACTCCAACTTTTGGATTTTCTGGTCTAGATATATCTTCAAGATAAATTAATTTACCCGTGATTGTTGTATGATGGCATAATGTAGTTGCTTTCAATACAACGAAGTATGCTGCAATAATTAGCAGTACAACAAGAGCAATATTAACGATTTTTAAGATTTTTACCTGCTTTTCAATCTCCATTTATGCACACCCCATATTTAAAACTATAAAATAGATAAATATTAAAAAAGAAATAAAGAACACTAAACCAATCATAATGGCAATCTCTATGTTTCGCTGCTCTTTCAAATATTTTTTCTTTCTCATAGGTACACCTCCCTTGCCAGATCAATATCAGAAATTTGAGGAGTTGATGTATAATAAAGAGGTATTGTAATACCAGAACCCCAATTAACAAGTACTATGTTATGCTGAGAGCTATTCAACCCACCTTGGTACATTGCATATAATGAATTAGGATTATCAATAGATTCCATATTTTCTATAAATCCAGGATATCTTTCCACAATAATTACGTTATCTATGGAAGTGGCACCTTCATACAAAAAAGTCCAATGATTATTATTACTTCCAGTTTCTGTCCATGTATCTTCATCCCATTTGGCAGCGGTAATGATTATTCTATGATCTCCTTTAAGATTCTGAACAAAGGACCCACTATTACATGATTGAATAACAATGGACATAACAGCATATCTTCTTGGGATCCCGTTGTTTCCACCAAAATGTGAATTTAAATACGCCCCTAAATTACCATTCCTATCGTAGTCACACTCAATAGGATTTCTCTGTGATATGGGGTTATTTTCTGCTTCTGAAGCTGAAACCCCTGATCTTACGATGAAAAATCCGGCATTTTGTCCATAATTACCGCCATGTGCGGTAATGGTGATAAACAAGGAATCATGTACTGTTATCTTCCGTGCAATATCGTCCAGAGCGTCTTTAATATCGTATTTGCCTGAGACATTCCACATTGCCTCACCATCAACTATATAATCCGTAGTTGTATCATGGCCCTTCCACCCAACTCCAGAGACATACCATCTTGAAGACATTAAATACACATTCTCCGGCGAATAACGATAATCATTTACCAATTTATAGTACATTGCCTTCCCATCGTTCCAAAATGCTAAGTAAAATGCCTCATCTCCTGAGGATTCGTATCCCCCACCAATAATAATTACTGCATACCTCTCGTTGTAGTAATGTGGCTCCTGCCAGCCCCCCGCCGGCTTGCCGTAATGCATCTCGTAGTAATCTGACATGCCATCACCGTCTGTATCTCTGTTAGTTGGATCTAGCAAATGTTCCCATTCATCATAATCGTTTAATCCATCATAATCAGTATCTGGATTTTGGGGATCCGATGTTACAAACTTAACATGTTTTTTACCTGAGTGATCATACCAGTACGCCCACCACCCAGCAATCTCGGTATCATCAGATAGTCCATCTCCATCGGAATCTGTGGGTGTGCTTCCTCCGCCGCCACCTGAGCCACCGCCACCTCCTCCAGTATCAGGTATGGGCGGATGGAAAGTCTCTATTTCATATTCTTTGCTTTTTTCAGGCTTGGTGCTAATTATTGTATCTGTGTAGCTCCCATTCGTCCTCAATATCAATTCCCTGAATTTTTCCTTTTCCAGTTCCCAGTTAAATCCAAATTTCTTTTTTCTATTTTTGTATCCAATCATTATGTCCTGCCAGTCTTTAAACACCATGCTTTTTCTCACAGAGGAATTGAAAATAACGTGCTTCATGTGCCCATGCTTGAATGGTGGCTCTGTGTACCCCGTCCCATTGTCCATAACCATCAGTTTATTTATATGAATCCCACTTATTTTATAAACTATCTTGTACTCAACGCTCCTGTTAAATGTGATCCATAGTTGAGGATACAACGGTTGATACAATGAAAAATTCTCTCTTTGCTCGTACTTCAAAGATATGTGAGAATATAACACACCTCTGTGCTCGCCCTCTACAATCACAAAATGTGTTCCGTTTGAATTGTATATTTCTAAATTTGTTGGCACATAATCAATACTCTTCCATTTTCCATCATGCACATATATCTTGAAAGACACATCTTTAATCAATATTTTACTCTTTTCCCCAAGCACAGTGGCATGCAGACCATGGATGACATAACGAATATGCCCATTCCAGAACACCATGCCTTTAAAACTTCCATGATTCATCCATTTATTGTTCGGATGCTCTCCCATCGCCCCCCCAGACCACTGAGGAGAATTGCAATCGCTATCACTCCCACAATCCATGTCGCCTTCACACACATCACCAGTTTAGGTTATGAAGTTAAGATATTTAAACTTTTTCAATGTGTGATGGTGTTGTAGAGTAAGTAAATCGTTAAACCTTCTAAATAAGT
>JALSPD010000067.1 GCA_026986135.1 DHVE2 group archaeon | reverse complement strand
GAAAGGAGAAACAACTTATTTAAAAGAAAAACTTGATCCTAAAGTCTCATTAATATACTACTACCCTGGAATGAATCCAGAACTTGTAGAAAAACTCCTTGAAGGAATGCATGGTGCAATAATTATGGGAACTGGCTTGGGGCATGTCTCTACCGAGATACTGCCTGTTCTGAAAGATAAGATAAAGGATGGTGTAATAATCGGAATGACATCCCAGTGCATTTATGGAAGAGTAAATTTAAATGTCTATTCAACCGGGAGAGAGCTTCTACACGCGGGAGTTATTCCTCTGGAAGACATGCTCCCTGAGGTGGCATATGTAAAACTTATGTGGCTCCTTGGAAACTACAGCCCGGAAGAGGCGCGTATTTTAATGAAAAAGAACCTTCGCGGTGAAATTGAGAAAAGGAGGTTTTTAGTATGAAATGCGGACTTGAGATTCATCAGCAGCTAAACACAAAAAAACTTTTCTGTGACTGCGAATCAAAATTGTCCGAGAATGTCATGGGAAAGGTCACAAGGGTATTAAGACCAACCCAGAGCGAGATAGGGGAAGTTGATAGAGCTGCGCTGGAAGAAAGCCTGAAAAATAGAAGATTTATATATGAAATCACAGAGAACTCCTGCCTTGTGGAGCTAGATGAAGAGCCGCCACATGAGCTCAATAGAGATGCTCTGGAGGTTGCTATTCAGATTGCTCTTATGCTAAACGCAAAAATTGTAGATGAAATCCATGTGATGAGAAAGATTGTAATTGATGGCTCAAACACCTCTGGATTTCAGAGAACTGCCCTCATAGCGGTAGATGGATATCTTGAAACTTCGTTTGGAAAGGTAAGGATTCCAACCATTTGTCTGGAAGAGGAGGCGGCAAGAAAAATTGATGAAAAGGATGGATTTGTAATATACCGCCTTGATCGCCTCGGGATTCCTCTCATTGAAATTTCTACAGCACCAGATATGAAAAACGGAGAAGAGGTGAAAGAGGTTGCCGAAAAGATAGGTATGATCCTCAGAGCAACAAAGAAGGTTCGTAGAGGTGCAGGAACCATAAGACAGGACATAAATATCTCCACCGGTCAGGGACGTGTGGAAATCAAGGGAGCTTCAAAATTAAATATGATTCCACGCTGGGTTGAAAATGAGATTAAAAGACAGGAAATGCTAAAAAATATAGCTGAGATACTTAGAACCAGGGATGCAAAGGTATGTGAAAGAATATACGATCTTACTGAAATTTTCAGGGATACAAAGAGCAAAATCATATCCAGAGCACTTAAAGCCGGTGGGAAAGTAATGGGTATAAAACTTATTGGATTTAAGGGACTTCTAAAAAATGGGGAGTACAGACTCGGAAAAGAACTTGCGGAAAGGGTGAAGGTAATCGGTATAAAAGGACTATTCCACGGAGATGAATTGCCTGGATACGGTATTGAGAAAGAAGTTGAAAAAATAAAGGAAATAATGGAACTCGGAAAGGAGGATTCTTTCGTGATTCTAGCTGCTCCAGAGGAAAAGGCCAGAGTTGCACTGGAAAAGGTAATAGAAAGAGCTAAAATTGCATTAATGGGCGTGCCTGATGAAACAAGGGCACCCCTTGATGATGGAACCACGAAGTATCTCAGGCCTCTTCCAGGTGCTGCCAGAATGTATCCCGAAACAGATATACCACCAATACGAATTTCCGAGGAAAAAATTGAAGAGTTGAGATCAAAACTTCCAAAGATGCCAGAAGAAAGGATCCAGGAAATTGCCGAAATAGGCATAAGCAAACAGGAAGCCATACAAATAGTGCATATGGGCATGGACGATATATTTGAGAGAATAGCAAAAAGATACGGGTACCCCACAATAGTGTCCAGGGCTATTATCAACGGATGCGAAAACATAGATTATGAGAGGATATTCAAAGCTCTTAAAGAGGGTAAATTCGCAAAGGAAGCAATAGACGATATCGTAATAAGGGCATGTAACGGAGAGAATATTGAAGATATAATTGAATCATACAGCATCAGTGTAGACATTGATGCTATCATTGAGCGCGTGGTTAACGAGAAGACTGATTTCATACGGGAAAGGGGTGAAAGTTCATTCAAACCTTTGATGGGAGTCGTAATGAAAGAACTTCGTGGTAAAGTGGATGGAAAAATAGTTAGTGAAAAATTAAAGAAAAAGATAGCAGAAATATTGAAGGAATGACAAGGTACCTACCACGAAAACCTTAAATAGGGAAGAGAAGATAGGACGGGTAAGTAGAGAAAGGGTGGTTCAGATGGAATTTATAAAGAAAGAGAAGGGAGTATCGGAGGTACTGGGTAGCATACTGGTATTGCTGATCACGGTAACGTTATTTTCAAGTGTATTTTACTACATCAGCACGATGCCCACGCCGAAGCAGGGCACGTATTCTGAGTTTGATGCCACATTGCAATTTGAGAACATAACGGGCACGCTTTATGCGAACATCACGGTAAAGAATGTTGGAGGTGAGAGTTTACCTGCGGACCGGACAATGTTCATTGTTGTTATTGATTCTGTTGTGAAGCGGCACATGCTGTCTGAGATGACGCAGGGGTTTGCGTCGGATAACTACTTCTCCCAGGGGGAGAAGTTTTACTATGACAGCTACGAAGATGGCATAAGTGTCACGGAGGACTCAACCATTGCGGTTGCACTGTATGACACTGCGAACTCCCGCATGATCTGGAGCGCCACGCTTCACGGGCACATGAACCTTCCGGGCATTGTGGTGGGTGTGGTTAGTTCTCCGATGCCCATTGTACTCGGCAAATATGCGATGGTGAAGGCCATTGTGTTTGATCCAGATCCTGCGGATGATGTGAGCACATACGAGGTTGGGGTGGATCTGAGCGAATTGAATGAGAGTAGATATGTGAAGATGCATTATGCGGGTAACGGGATATTTGAGACCAGCGAGATAATGTTCCACGACACCTCGCTGGATGTAAGGAAGAGTTACCGTGTAACTGTGTATGTGAAGGACAATTTAAACAGGAATGTGAGTTACCACGGATACCTGTACGTGACCCGCGGCACCGAGACAAAGGGTGCCGATTTATTCATAGACCCGCAGCTTGTCACATTCAGCGACAGTTCACCGTCACATATGAGCGATGTGACGATCACC
>JALSPD010000066.1 GCA_026986135.1 DHVE2 group archaeon | reverse complement strand
CGCTCCAGGAGATAAAATAAAAGTTGAAATACTATGAACTTACTGTTTAGAAGTTTCTCTCTCAAGGGTCTCGGCAGTCTTAAGAAATGTACTTGCCTGTTCTTCATATGTTTTACTTTTCTGAAAATGTTCTGCTGCTTTGGCTTTATGGGCTGCCATTTTTTGGACTATCTCCGCCTGTTTTTTCTTCAGGGTGGAGATCCTGGCTTCAATATGCGACATTTTTGCCTGGATTGCCGCTATCTTAGCACGCAGTTTCTCTTGCTTTTTTAAATTACCCGCCGAGTTTATCTTATCCTGAAGGGCAGCAACCTTATCTTTTAGTTGTCTGAGCTTTTTCTTTTCCTGTGCCTCCTTCTCTTTGTACTTTGCCTTTTCCGCCTGATATTTGGCCACCTTTTGCATCTCCTCCTTGTATTTTTGATTGTATGCTGCTGCCTTTTTCTTGTAATCTGCAGCTTTTCTCCTCAATTTTGCAGCCTCTTTTAATTTCTGAAGCCTTTCCTTTTCCCTTAGAGCTTCTGCACCTGTTTTGGCCTGCAATTCTTCATAACCAACCTTTCTTTCATGTTCATTATCAAAAAGTTCCACATTTTCCTTTGATTCTGATTTTTTAACAACCTTATCCCTCTCTTTCAGATTCGCATTTTTCTTATCTTTACTGGACATCATACCACCACGCATATATCACCTTTCAGGTTTATAAATATTGTGGTAAACAAAATCACAAAAACTCTCTGAAAGCCTGGCGATACTCATCAATACTCCCGATATCACGCCACATACCTTTGAAAGGGAGCGCATAAAGTTCATGGTGTTTTGACAGCCATGCCATAAAATACCCCGGGCTATCGGGATTGTTCTTCTCTGATAGATATTCATCTATGAGACCTCTTATATAATCAGGGAAAATATAGATTGCAGTGCTTATAAGTGTACTTTCAGGATCTGAAGGTTTTTCAACCATTCTGGTGACCCTGCTATTCTCAGAAATTGTTACCACACCGTATCTCCTGGCCTTTTCCTTGGATTGGACATCATACACAGCCATTACAGGTTTTTTAAATTTTATAAAGAACTCGTAAAGAGGGGACAAAGAGAAATCAAAAATATTGTCTCCAGCAGCGATTATGTAATCGTCCTCACCCATTCTCTCCATCGCATACTTCATACCGGCAATAGCACCGAATTTCTCTTCTTCACCCATAGTGGGTTCAACAATTATTTCAATGGGCTCATCCCTGCAACTTGCCCAGTATCGGAACTGCTTCTCATAGTAACTGTTTGTAGATACATAAATACCATCAATCGGGAGCTCTTTTACCTTATCAATTACCATATCCACAACAAGCCTATCTCCGAGAGGCAGCAAAGGTTTTGCAATAAAATCGGTAATTGGTGAAAGCCTCCTCGCATAGCCACCCGCCAGTATCAGAGCTTTCATAAAAGGTAAATCGTAAAGGTGTATAAATAATATTGGCCAAGTCCAACGATTAGGTTTTTCACAAAACCTTGTAGGAAGGATGACAAAATTTATATTCGGGAGGAACATATAGCCATTAGATTACTAAAGGGAGGTAATAAAATGAAGGATAGAGGGTTTATAAATGGATTGAGGCCCGAGAATGGGGCACGGGTAAGATACTGGGCCGATGGTAATGGTTCAAAGGATGGCCTGATAAACGGGAACTCAAACAATAAAGATAAAAAGGAAAAACCTAAAAAAAGTATGATGAGCACTCCCTCTGGGAGAATGGGAGCATGGGCTGTGATAGGTGTTGTTCTCCTCCTAATATTCGGTGCTTTTGCAATCTCAACCCACTCATTTAAAACCACAGACTGGAACCTCATTAAAAAGTACAACGACTACGATATTTTGAGTGTGGAAGATTCAAACATAGATATCAATAAATTTGCATTTCATCTGAATAACGGAGTTCTTGAATTTTACCTATCTTTCGTAGGAGATTTCGGGAAAGCCGATACATACAAGAACCTTGCCTATATATTCATAGATAACGATTCAAATCCTCTCACTGGATACGACGCAGGATATCTAGGAGCAGATTACATGGTAAAAATCACAGGTGAGCACGGAAAGGTTAGGGCATCATTCCTTGAATTCAATGCAATGCACAGGGATGTGTGGAACTGGAGCGTTATAGGGACAGTATCTGTGATAAGAAGTGGAGATCACGCATTTTATGGCAGCACAAACTATAAAATCAGTAAGGATGCAAAGCTCTTCGTGCTTGCTCAGCATGAGTACATACAGGACATAACCCCTGTGGTGGGGATTGAAAAACCTGCAATACTGATCATTGAGAAGCCCATAATTAAAAATGGTACACTTGAACTGAACCTCTGGCCCATGTATGGTGCGGTGAATGTAGATAGCATCACACTGAACATGCCTATGGGTGTGCAAATACCACAACTAAGCGGTGATAAACTGACGGTAGGTACAGTCACCCTTCCAAAGAAGGTGTATCTTGAAGTGGACAGCTCCAACGTACCTAAAGGAGCAATAAAGGTAGATATCGCCAAAGTCAGCACCAATGTGCCTTATACTGTATGGGGAAAGCCATACGTTGAGTACGTGGGCACCCCTGACGGAATTGAGGTGGATGGCTGCTTTGCAGACTGGAACGCCCTTGCCACATTCTATACAGACACACCCACAAATGATGTGGCCAATCCCAACATAAACATCTTGAGATACGCGAGCTATAACGTCAACGGTGCATTCTTCTACGCCAGTGTAAAAGGGGCCATGCTTAAGGGTAATATTGCCCCCGAGATGGAGGAAACAAGTAAAAACTGGACAAACGTAACACCCATACCAAAGCAGCCTGGATCACCCTATGATTACGCAGAGGTTGACTTCACCACTCAGGACGGTACTGAACACACAATAATAATCAAAGGGTACATGGGTAAAATCGTGAGCATAACAATGGATGGTAAGAAAACTTCAAAGGTGAAAGCAGCAGTGGGTTACAATGGTGCAGAAGGCGCCCTAGAAATAGGATATCTGGAGAATGTTAACATCACAAAATACACTATAAAAATGACCGACTGGAATGGTGCTAGCGATTACATCACTTACACAACAAACACACATTCCAGAGATTCTGGTGGAAACACAGATCTTCCTGAGAT
>JALSPD010000065.1 GCA_026986135.1 DHVE2 group archaeon | reverse complement strand
ACGTGCCCTGCTTCGGCGTGGGCATCGTGCTGATGTAGTAAAATACACTTGAAAATAACGTTACCGTGATCAGCAATACCAGTATGCTACCCAGTACCTCCGATACTCCCTTCTCTTTCTTTATAACTTCCATCTGAACCACCCTTTCTCTACTTACCCGTCCTATCTTCTCTTCCCTATTTAAGGTTTTCGTGGTAGGTACCTCTATTTTCCGAGGGTAGAAATGTTTATCATAGTAAACCCTTTAATCTCTCTGTGATTTCCTCTGCGCCCTCAAAGGTGATTCTCTTCGGCGAACATGCTGTGGTTTATGGTGAGCCTGCGATCGCCGTGGCATTAAATCTCAGGACCACTGTGATGGTTGAGAGGGCTAGTGATTATTCTGTAAATGGGTATCCTTTGAATGATAGGTATCACAGATACATAAAAAATGCCATAACTCTTTTATGGGACGGCGATCCATTGAAAATCACAACAGCAAGCGCAGTTCCCTCTGCTTCTGGGATGGGATCCTCCGCATCAATAACAGTGGCCACTGTGGCTGCCTTACTTGGCCTAAAAGGAGAAGCGTATGAGAAGAATGTTGCCCTGAATAGTTTTGAGGTAGAGTATTTTACTCAGGGCTCGGGTAGTCCGATAGATACAAGCACAGTTACGCATGGCAAAGGTATTCTTGTATCTAATCGTATGATGGACAATTTTCTGTGGTCCGTAGAAAAAAATAAAACTAGATGGTACATTCATCATCTGGAGGTTCCACCTCTTAAGCTGGTGGTGGGCTTTTCAGGTGTTAAAGGACACACGCCTGAGATGGTTCGTAAAGTCAGGAGATTTTACGAATGGAGTACCTTTGCAAGGGACATAATAAAGGAGATAGGCAAAATAACCATGATGGCAATAGAGCCACTTGAAAATGAGGATTATGTACGAATAGGGGAGCTTATGGACAGAAATAACAGGCTTTTAACGATCTTGGGCGTAAGCCACCCATTGCTCAAAAAGATGATTGAGGCAGCAAGAAAGCATTCGTATGGAGCGAAAATCACAGGTGCGGGTGGGGGCGGCTGTATGATTGCTCTTACCGACGAGCAGGATGAGGTTGCACGTGCTATAGAAGAAGTGGGTGGAAAGGCGTACAAGGTGAAAATATCCCAGAAAGGGTATGAGATACAATCCTGAGGTATAAAAATCAGCCTTGAAAATCAACCTTAAATTTTTGATTTGGTTTGCAAATTATAAATTCCTATAAAAAATTTTTTAAATGCACTTGGGGTTTTTTATCATGGGAGAGACCCTGGATGCCCGCAGGTGAGAGTACACCTCGGGGTCTCTCTCCGAGGAGGGCCAGAGGGCTCTCCTCCACACACCTTTGAATGGAGGTGATGTGAAAAGAGGTGAGGAATCAAATGAAGATGATGTGGAATGTTAGGGAACAGGGCGAATTCGGCATTGGCTCACTGATCATATTCATAGCCATGATCATTGTTGCAGCAGTTACCGCTACACTGCTCATAAATGTCGCCTATTCCCTCCAGCAGCAGGCTGAACAGACCTCACAGGAGGCAATACAGGATGTATCCACAGGGTTGAAAATAATTTCAATGGGTGGCTACAGGTACAATTCAAGCTGGGGCACAGGAGCTCCATACAGGAACACCATTGATTGGATAACCATAAAAATCACGCTCATAGCGGGAAGTTCCCCTGTTAATATTAGCTCAGTAATCCTTGAAGTTACAGACGGATACACTGTGGTTACCCTCTATTACGACAAAACGTTTGATTTCAACCCGACAACCAGACCACCACCTTTCAGCGGGGATGTTTTTGGAACAAGGAAGATTCGTGATATGGGTGAGGAGAATAAATATATACTCACTCAGGGAGATATAAGTGAAATATACTTCAATGCCACAGGGCTTGGCCTTAACTTGGAACCCCAGTCGCAGCTGAGTCTCAAGATTATACCCAAGCATGGAGTTCCTGTTGAGAAAGATCTGATAACTCCATCTCCCTACATTGCAAGATACGTGGAGTTGATGTGATTATGGCCCTTAGCATAACAGCCACTTACGCAATCGTTTTCACTGCATCGCTGATGATGTTTGGTGTCATACTTGGAAGTATGCTCTACGCCTATCAGGAAATTCGCGATGGGATGAATTCACGTGTTGATATTATTGATTCCCATAGTAATACCCTAATTGTGGAGAGAATAGTTTATAACAGCGGAAGAATTGAGATCATCTCCACAAATAAGGGACCAAGGACTCTCAACACAGACAAATTATCAATACTGGTTAATGGAACGCCAGTGGAATTCAATCCCGTGGATATCTGGTATCCCGAAAGTGAAATGACGTTTTTCACAAACACCACGTATTACGATGTTGGGGCCTCCCACGATATTCAGTTTAACATTCCAGTTTACGGCGATGTTATTGCAACCTCTGAGCTTGATGGAATTTATGTTTTGAACAGTACCTCATTGATTTCTTACGATTACTCTGGTGATATGCGGTGGATCCACAGCATAAAGGAGCCGCGGGATCTTTCGGTGGGTAACTATGTTTTTGTTCTGAATTCTACAGGCATTTTTGAATTTGAATTAACAGGCACACAACACGGATTTTTACCATTTGCGGGTCTCTCCTCCCTGGATTCCCGCGGCTCCACATTGTATGCGATATCCACTTCAAAATTATACATCTTGAACGAAAATGGAATTTTGACAAGAACCATTCCCCTATCCAGAGGGAGGGATGTGGCAGTTGGAAAGGAGGTGTATGTACTTGATGGAAATACGGTGCGTGTTTATGATTATCAGGGCAATTATCTGGGAAGCATAAATGATGGACGATTGAAATATGCGGTACATATATCTGCAGACTGGAACTCTCGCGGTAACTATTTATTCGTGCTCACCTCCACAGGCAACATATTGGTTTACAGGAATCACACATTCTATTCGGCCTTTGCACTTCCTGTTTATGCAACCAATATTGATGTTTACGGGAAGATTTACCTCTCTTCGCAGGGGGTGTATGCTATGGATATGGGGTACAGAATTAAAATTGTTGATGAATTTGGAAATGAGATTTACTCCAATCTCTGAGGTGATGGTTATGGGTTTGAGCACAAGTGCAACTCACATAATCTTCTTTATAGCCTCGGTGGTCATCGCGGGTGG
>JALSPD010000064.1 GCA_026986135.1 DHVE2 group archaeon | reverse complement strand
TGTGATAATGATGAAGCTCATTGCGGACATAACCAAGAAGCATGGAATTAAGACCTACGCAAGTCTCAATCCAATTATGGTTGACGGTACTGGAATGTGCGGCGCGTGCCGTGTCACGGTGGGCGGAGAGATTAAGTTTGCATGCGTTGATGGCCCTGACTTTGATGCGCATCAGGTGGATTTCAATGAACTTATGTATCGGTTGAAGGAGTACCGGGAGGAGGAGAAGGAGGCTATGGAAAGGTATATGAAGGGAGGTGTTTGAATTGGCGAAGCAGATAAAGAAGAAGAGAATCAACGTGCCGGAGCAGGACCCTAACGCTAGAATTCACAATTTCAACGAGGTTGCTCTCGGATACACTTGGGACCTCGCAGTTGAGGAAGCTTCAAGATGCTTGCAATGTCCCTACAACTATGCACCGTGCATAAAAGGATGCCCTGTGAATGTGAACATTCCGGGATTTATAAAGAAAATCTTAGATAGGGATATCAAAGGTGCTCTGGAGGTAATCCACGGGACCAACTCACTTCCGGGAATCACGGGCAGAGTGTGCCCTCAGGAGCAGCAGTGCGAGATGAACTGCGTCATGGGAAAATTGGGGGATAAGATAAACATAGGCAAGCTTGAGAGATTCGTGGCTGACGAGGCGCGCAAGCAGGGCATATATCCAGATATCCCACAGGTGGAGAAAAAGGGCAAGAAGGTGGCAATCGTCGGCTCTGGACCTTCTGGATTGACGGCGGCTTCGGATCTCGCGAAGATGGGATACGACGTGTACATGTTTGAAGCTCTCCACGAGGCTGGCGGCGTGCTGATATACGGAATTCCGGAGTTCAGGTTACCCAAAGATATAGTGCGCTACGAGGTGAAGTTTCTGAAGATGCTCGGAGTGCATGTGGATACTAATGTGGTTGTTGGAAAGACGTACACTCTGCAGGAACTGCTGAACGAGTATGATGCGGTGTTTCTGGGCACTGGGGCAGGCACTCCGAAATTCCTCAACATTCCGGGTGTGAATCTCAACGGGATATACAGCGCCAACGAGTTTCTCACGAGGATTAATCTCATGAAGGCGTACAAGTTCCCGGAGTACGATACGCCCATCAAAAAGGGAAAGACTCTCGCGGTTATTGGAGCGGGAAATGTTGCAATGGACGCTGCGAGAAGTGCTCTGAGAGTTGGATACGAAGAGGTTTACATAATTTATCGCAGAACGAGGGAGTACATGACTGCCAGAGAGGAAGAGATACACCACGCGGAGCAGGAAGGAGTGCGTTTCATGTTCCTCGTATCGCCAGTGGAGTTCATAGGTGACGAGAACGGCCATGTGCGAGTTCTGAAGCTCATAATGAACGAATTGGGCGAGCCTGATTCCTCCGGAAGGAGAAGGCCAAAGCCAATACCCGGCACGGAATTCGGGCTGGAAGTGGATGCGGTGGTGTTTGCCATTGGCCAGAAACCGAATAAGCTCCTATATCAAGAGGTGCCGGAGCTCAAGACCACCAAGTGGGGCACGCTGATAGTGGATGAGAAATATCGCACGCCCCTTAAAGGAGTATTTGCAGGCGGAGACGCGGTGCGCGGCGAAGCGACGGTGGTTCTTGCCATGGGCGATGGAAAGAAAGCGGCGAAGGCCATTGATGAATATCTCAGCGGAGAGGAATGGCCCGCAGAGATTAAACCTGCGAGTTTCTGGTGATAGCGCAGTTAAATACGTTGAGGGTAATATTTCAACAAACTCCTCCTTTTTTTGAGTATAAACAGGTAGGAAATGAGAGAAAAAACTTACACAATTGTGTGGGTAAATGGATGCTTTGTGTTATCTAAAAATACTTCTCGGTTATTGTTTAGCTATAATAGATACTGAGGGTCCCACTGCTGAAGAATCCTTGAAAGTTATTGGTGTGGTATATAAAAAGAATATTCACGTTGGGTCCAGAAACGCCAGAGCGTGCATTTTACAGAAAGATGCGGGCAAAAATCTTAGGAGAGATCTATGTATTGACGAAATCTGATGATGTAAAGTATCGGAGAATTAATTTCCGAATAACAAACCGTGTCTTATCATTCTTTATTTTTATAAAAACACGCCACGATGAGAAAACAAAGAATTTATAAACATGAAACTTTATTTCCCTGCTGAGCGGGGGTTGCCGAGCTAGGTCAAAGGCGACAGACTCAAGATCTGTTCCCGTAGGGGTTCGCCGGTTCGAATCCGGCCCCCCGCATATCATTCCGCTATGTCCTTTGTGCTCTTTAGTATGCCTATTATATCTATGTCTCCGCCACCTTCTATCGTGAGCCGTTTTCTTATCTTCACTATTGCAGGCAAGTTTACAACAGGTCCCACAATAACGGCCTCTCCCGGATTAAGAGTGGGTAACAATGAAGAAAGGTCATCTCCTAAGCTCTCAGCAGCTGTTTTTACTGCGTAAATATCCTGGGGATTTTTCAGTCTCAGCAATATGTAGCTGTTTGCCTGCGAAAGGGCATCTTGATTTATCTTTTGCGGTCTCTGCGTGATGAGGATCAAGAACACTCCAAATTTTCTGCCTTCAGCAGCTATTTTCTTTATTATTTCAGCAGATTTTGTGGAATCTTTTTGAGGAACAAAGTTGTGTGCTTCTTCAATAATTACAAAAACAGGGCTAATGCTCCCACTGGTGTTTTGCTCATATATCTTCTCTAAGAATATCTTTGTGTATATGTCCTGTACCTCATTTTTCAATCCGGACAGGTCCAGCACTGAAATATGCTTGGGTGCAATTATGCTTTCAAGAGGCGTGGTTTTATTGGAAAATATAGATGTTAAACCTTTCTGTTTGGCTCTGCGGATGTATCTCATCACATTTATAGCATCATCAACCTTATACCCTTTTGGAGGCTTTTCAAGGCCATTTGCCCAATTCAGTATCAGATTTTCAAAATCCTCAAACGCTAATTCCTCTTCGCCACTTAATATATCCATTGCAACAGCAATCAATCCTTGCATTCTCTTTGCATTGGGCTTGAGTCCAAGTATTTCTCCAATATCATCCGGATCAAGGTCCTTTATGGAAACTTGTAATTCTTTTGTATCTATGTTTTCGTATCTTCCAGTACTCTGTGGATTGCGAAATACCGAGAATCTTTTAATTATTTTATTACCCTTCTCGTCGGTGCTCATGCGCACATAATCTGCATGTGGATCAATAACGACGATAGA
>JALSPD010000063.1 GCA_026986135.1 DHVE2 group archaeon | reverse complement strand
AACGCTCAATCCTGTCTGCCCCCTCTCAAGAAGGAATTTGTATCTTTTATTCGTCTCCTCTGCGGTGCCGAATCCAGCATACTGGCGCATGGTCCAGAGTCGGCCGCGGTACATGGTTGGATAAACGCCCCTTGTGAATGGAAACTCTCCGGGAAAACCCAGTTTATCAAGATAATCCCAATCTGCAAGATGCTCAGGAGTATATATCCTTTCAATTTCCCTCCCGAAATCAAGCATGAATTTTTTTCTCTCTCCCTTTTTCTCAAGGAACTTTTTCAGGGTGGTGCTCTCCCATCTTTCCCTCTCTTTTATTATTCTTTCCACATCCACCTTCATCCCTCCACCAGTTCAAGAAGGATCTTTGCGCTTTTTGGATGCACAAAGGCAATCTTCTTGCCTCCAGCGCCTATTCGCGGTCTTTCGTCAATGAGCCGATATCCCATTTCTTTCAATTTCTCAATTTCTTTCTCAATATCATCCACCTTCACCGCGAGATGGTGCAATCCTTCACCCCTTTTCTCAAGGAATTTTGATATTGGTGAATCCACCTCTGTGGGCTCAAGAATCTCTATTCTCGCATCACCCATATGGATTATTCCAACCTTAACCTTCTGCTCCTCCACAATCTCGTATTCAACATCAAAACCCATATCTCTCCAGATTTTTACTGCTTCATCCATATCCCTCACGGCTATTGCCACATGATCAATTCCCTTATCATTGCACAGCACCTCCTTCTTAAACTTCTTAAACAACTCCTCCACGGCGGTGTAGTAATCACACTCACATTTTGCCACCTTGCTAACGAATTCCTCATAACCATTATTTTCCTGCAGGAAATGAACAGCAAGATCATCGAGATAGTCCATGAACATCGTTTTGAGAAGCCCCCTTATCTTCTCCATATACATTGGATTCTCCCTGCTGAGATGCTCCTCTATCTTCTCCACAAGGGGCACAATGGTGGAGCGATTGTAACCGATGGTCTTTATTATCGGAGGCATCCAGCCACCCCTTGGCTCAATGTTATCCCTCAAGTACGCTTCCGTGAGATCCCCACCCTGGAGGTCGGATTTGTTTATCACATAGATGTCTGCGCTCTCTATTATTCCCGCCTTCATCATCTGTATATCGTCACCCATATTTGGCATTAGAACAAGAACGGTTGTGTGGCATATATACGATACCTCCACCGCAATCTGGCCTGTGCCCACTGTCTCAACGATGATGTAATCCATTCCAGATAGACCCATCACCTTGAGAATGTCCTTCACAGACCTTGATATCCCCTCAGGATTATCGGCGCAGCTTATGCTGCGTATGAACACATTTTGATTCGTTGCATGCCTCTGCATCCTTATTCTATCTCCCAGAAGAGAGCCGCCTGTGTATGGAGATCTTGGATCAACCAGGATAACCCCGACCTTCTTTCCTCCCTCAGTTAGAATTGAAATCACATGATCTATGATGGTGCTCTTACCCACACCAGGTGGGCCTGTGAAACATATTATGCGACCTTTGACAGGACATCCATAGATTTTCTTTATCACTTCCTTTCTAACCTCTGGCTCATGCTCCATCCTTGTTATGAGCTTTGAAAGTGCAATCCTGTCTCCATTTCTAACCCTTTCAACAAGATTACTTATCTGGTCCATCTTTTCACCTTCTCAACCACGAGCTTTAATGGGCTTCCTGGCCCAAAAACTTCCTTTATGCCCATTTCCTTAAGGACTTTAACATCCCCCGGTGGAATTGTGCCTCCGCAGAATACGGGAATATCCACACCCTTCTCCTTCATAAGTTCCACAACTCTTTTAAAAAGGGGTATGTGCGCCCCCGAGAGACAGCTCAGACCGATGAGATCAACATCCTCCTGAATCGCAGTTTCCACCACCTGCTCGGGACTCTGCCTTATACCCGTGTATATCACTTCAAAACCAGCATTCTTCAGGGCTCTCGCCACAACCTTCGCGCCGCGGTCATGGCCATCCAATCCCACCTTTGCAATTAGTATTCTCGCAGGCATTAATACGATATATGAATTTTAAATTTAAAGTTTTCGTCATTTCATTGCGATTTTCAAAATTAAGTTTGCGATATGCGATATGTTGAGAGTGTACCTTTCTCAGGAGCATTTAAAAAAAGACCGGCAGATAAATGGTAAAAAAAGTAAAATTGAAAATTGTCAGTTATTCAATGCTTTTAAGCACTTTTTCAAGATTGCTATTTGCCTTCTTATCCACCTCATCGTATATGCTATTGCCATGCGAATCCATTGCCACCACAAGCGGGCCGAATTCCTCCACACGGAACACCCATACCGCCTCTGGAATTCCGAGTTCATCAAGGAAATGTACTTCCTTCACTCCCTTGATTCTCTCAGCCGCTAAGGCCCCGCATCCGCCGGTGTAGGCAGCATACACCGCTCCATGCTCCTGGAGCGCCTTCAGGGTTCTCTCGCCCATACCACCCTTACCCACTATTATGGCTGGATGGAATTTCTCAATGAATTTATCCTCAAATATCTCCATCCTTATGCTTGTTGTGGGTCCAGCCGCTATGACTTTCCACTCCCCATTTTTCTTCGTGACCACCGGTCCGCAGTGGTAGATCACAGCGCCATTAAGATCAATGGGAGAGCCCTCCTCCAGAAGCTTTTTGTGCGCCTCGTCCCTTGCAAGGATCACCTCGCCAGTGATATAAATAACATCTCCAACCCTGTATTTTCGGGCATCTGTTATGGGTGTTTTTTCATGATACTCCATTTAGACCACCTCCACTCTCCCAGAGGCGTCAATGGTTACCTTTCTCCTGCGATTGGCCCAGCATTGTGTTACGATCCCAAGAGGAAGCGTTGCAGGATGGCGATGCGCGTACTCCACATGCACATCCAGAACAGTGGTATCTCCTCCAAGACCCATGGGCCCTATGCCCAGTTTGTTTGCCACCTCATACAGCTCTTCCTCCAACTTGGCCACGAAATCCTCCTCGTGCCTCTGCCCGATTGGCCGCAGTATCGCCGCCTTCTTTGCCAGGGTAAGCGCCAAATCCGCGCCGCCACCAATGCCCACCCCTATTATTGTGGGAGGACATGGCTTACCTCCTGATTTGAAAATATGCTCAATCACCGTCTTTTTTATCCCCTTTATTCCCACACCCGGGGGGAGCATGTAAAGACCGCTCATGTTCTCGCTGCCTCCTCCTTTCGGAATCACATGTATGATGGCATCGTTCCCCTCGCGGA